>NZ_FNLM01000008.1 GCF_900105725.1 Gordonia westfalica | reverse complement strand
GCACCAACAACGGTGTTCTCGCGCGCTGCGGCAGCACTGGTACACGCATCATCGACCCCGAGATTCACACCACAGCCAAGGCGTGGAGGTGTCGAGCCTCGCGTCAGACGTGATCGTGGACCTCACCCAGGGGACCATCGAGATATTCGGAGAAGCGGGGACGTCCTACGCGGTACACGCCGCCGATGTCAACGGCAGCGGCGAGTACAAGCCGGGCTCGGTCACCGTCCACGGCCCCGGCGATCTCGTTGGAACTCGCGCCCTGGTGTCCCTCGACGTGACTGGTGCGGCCCGCATAGGTGGCGTCGAGTACGACCAGGGCGACGACCAGTTGCAGCGATGGGACGGCACCGACTGGGCCGAAGTCGAATCCGGTGGCGCAGCAGGCGTCACGCTCGATACCGACCAGACGATCACCGGGGCGAAGTCGATGGCCGAGGTGGGATTCTTCGGCACGTCCGCGCTCGGCACGAAGCCGTCCGCAACAGACGACCTCGGCACCGTCCTGTCCAGCCTTGGACTTCGCACTGCTGGTGGTGCGTATCCGATCACGACCTCGGGGCGGTCGCTCTCACAGGCGGATTCCGTACCGGGCTCGGCAATCGATCCGGTACCTACAACATCACCACCAACACCGCGCCGTTCAACATGTGCGATGCCAGTGGTGGAGCGTTCACGATCTCACTGCCGAACACCGGATCGGCTGGGTATCGCTTCACTATCAAGAAGATCGACGCCTCAGCCAACGCGGTCACCGTGTCCGCGCCGATCGGCATCGACGGTGTGCCGACCCTCGTGCTCACCGATCAGTGGGAGTGGGTGGAGGTCGTCAGCACTTTCACCACAGGCCAGTACATGATCGTCGGTCGGGGCTGACCCCGCCCATAACCGGAATCGGGACACCGCTGTCACGGCTCCCAGGCGTCGCCGAGTACCGCGGCGAGCCGGTCGGTGAGGTCCGGGGCCTCGGCGCGCTGGGAGTAGACCACGTCGTCGCATTCGACGGCGAGTGCGAGTAGGTCGGGGTCGGGTGGTGTCCATCCGCCGTCGGTGGCTTGTGTCATTTCGGCTTGCTGGCGGCGCATCTGTGCGCGTATGGCTTCGGCTGCGGCGCGTAGTACGTCCCGATCGGTCACCAGGTGATCATACGGGTTTCGTGAAATGTGTTGCGCTGCAACAGAAGTCGATGCTACTGTTATCTCACAAGTTCAGAGCGGGTGAGGTTCAGGAACACACACTGATCGTCGGAGCGCGATGCGCCGGCCACTGATAGGAAACACTGGGAACCCGATCGCAGAGCGTCATGATGCGACACCCGCTCTGAACTTGGACAACCTTGAACGCCCCATCCTCTTCGTGAGGGTGGGGCGTTTTCTTTGCGTTGAGGGGAACCCCGCCACCCCGCGGCTGCGTCCAAGGCTCATGACTCCACGCATCCGCATCTACCGACCACCCTACGATCCGGACTGCCCGAATGCCGGCGACTGGTGGAGGACTTTGGGGAGACGCCAGTCTGTTGGTGTCCCCAAAGTCGGATCAAAGTGCGGACTGGACGGACTGGTTCAGGACGGACGCAGAATCTCCCGCTCCGCATTCACGTCCACCAACTCACTCAGTGATACCTGATCGAGGCCAAGGGTGAGCTCTGTGACAGTACGTGATGTGACCTGCCGCCAGCGGCCCTTGGCAAACACAAAGTCACCCTCCTGGATGTCCTTGAATAGCGTGGGCACCGGACCATTCGCGAGTGCGCTCAGCCATTGACTTTCCCTGCCACCGTTGCGCACTCCGCAGG
Source organism: Gordonia westfalica (assembly GCF_900105725.1). Classification (NCBI taxonomy): domain Bacteria; kingdom Bacillati; phylum Actinomycetota; class Actinomycetes; order Mycobacteriales; family Gordoniaceae; genus Gordonia; species Gordonia westfalica. Next base: position 21,268 of record NZ_FNLM01000008.1, on the reverse strand, counting down.
TCAGCGGAGGTGACTGACACTCTGCGCGGCCCCAGACTGTGGGCCGAGCGCGTACCTGAGTTCGCTCCTCGCGGCTGATGATCTGCGATCCACACGCGCACGTTCCGAATTGCCGGGTGTTGCCTGTGAGTTGACCCATGTGGGATCTTAATGGCTTGCCCGGCAAGGGTGGGTGTGTCACCGGAGAAATAGGCCACAACCTGGGACAATAGGAGAATGACCGTAGCCGAACTGATCGCCAAGCTGCAGCAGATGCCCCAGGATGCCACCGCCTGTATCGACTGGGCGCAGATGGGCGTGTGGTCTGAACCTACGGGCGGCTACTACTACGGCGAAGCCGAGAGTGTCGTCCTCCATGACGGAGACGTGTACATCACCTCTGGTGAGGTCGAGCCGTGAGCGCGCCTGAGCTCAAGGACGAGTGTCTCGTGGTTCCCGGGCAGGGATGCCGCAACTTCCGCCCGGCACACCGGCGTGAAGCCCACCCCGCCGACACCTTCTCAGAGGTTCGTGTCGCCGACCACGGCGATCGGACCTGGGAGGCTCGCGAGTTCTCCGTCAACGTCCTGTCTGGCCGCGACTGCCCGTTGAATGCGGAGCTGTTCCCTGCCCAAGCTGAGGCGCAGGTGTACGCCGACGCCCGCAACACGGGCTATCTCCACACCGGCGCAATGATCTGCGTACACGAATGGCGGTTGGAACAGGCGAGGGCGGGGAACGATGCTTGAGTTCAAGGTAGGGGATCGTGTGCGGACTGTTGTCGGTGACCACACTGGGCGAATCGTGGACTTCGTACCTGGAACCGACTGGCCCATCCTCTACGTCACCAACTCCACCAGCCATCCCGAAACGGTTGGCGAGTATGTACCCAACGATCCCAGCAAGCTCGTACGACAGGACTGGACCGATGCCTGAGTTCAAGGTAGGGGACCGCGTGCGGGTGACCTCACTAGGGAACGCCGAGGCGGCTGGGAAGATCATCGCCCAGGAACGCGTGCCCGACCTACTGCACCGGGTGGAGTTCACTCACGCCACGGCATGGGCGCGGGAGTTGTTCGGCGACGGGTGGTGGTTCGCCGACACCGCGCTGGAGCACATCGACTGATTACGAAGGCTCATGCCGCTCTCCATCGACGTGTATGTACAAGTACAGCCACCCAGCGTGGTGCTGGATGGCTGTACTTGAATGCCTTGGCTGTAACCGTGGCTGTAGTCGAGAGCCTGTGTGGTCTCTGACCTGGAGCGGGTGACGGGAATCGAACCCGCGTAGCTAGTTTGGAAGACTCGCGACGGAGGGACTGGACCTCACTTTGCGAGATACACGTAAGTCTAAACGTAAGCGTCGGAGTGAAAATGCCCTCTGACCTGGAGCCGATGACGGGAATCGAACCCGCGTATTCAGCTTGGGAAGCTGTGTTTAGGGGTATGCTCATGGTGGGTCTACTGTCAAGGCTGAGCGAATACCTGCAGGTAACTGAAGTTTTCACGAGTTTGTCTAGACAGCGCATAGACTGGGGTAAACGTAAGTACAAACGTAAGTGAGCCGATATGCCCCCGAAGAAGCGCCGTAGGGCGAAAGGTGAAGGCGGACTGTACCAACGGGCCGACGGCATGTGGATGGCGCAAGTCCTCCTCCCCGACGGCAAGTACTACCAACGTGGACGCAAGAAATACGCCGACGCCGTGGCCGAACTCGCAGCCATGCGGAAAGACCTCGCGAACGGCATCCTCCCCAACGCCGGCCAGATCACCGTCGCCCAGTGGCTGGACTACTGGGTGGACACGATCGCCGCGCCACGCCTGAAACCCGCACCCTCGCCACCTACCGGTCCACCATCAAACACCAACTCATCCCGCATGTCGGTCGAAGAAGCTGGGAAGCTCACCCCACTGATGTTCGCCGCATGGTCAACCACGTCGCCGACGCACACACCACCCGCACCGCCCAAGCCGCCTACTCAGTGTTGGCGAAAGCGTTGGGGATGCAGTGAAAGACGGGAAGATCGGCAACAACCCGTGCGAGCGTATGGACCGCCCCCAGGCCCGCTCCGAGGAGCGCGTTCCCCTCACTGTGGAGCAGGCACGGGCAGTGCTTCTGCATGTGGCGTCACGTGACGCAACAGACGCAGCCCGCTGGTCATTGGCCCTACTGACCGGTGCCCGCCAAGCCGAAGCTTTGGGCCTCACCTGGGATCGTGTCGACCTCGGTGTGGGTGTCATTGACATCTCGTGGCAGTTGGCCCGGTTGAAGTTGAAGAAAGGCCCTCGCCCGCAAGGTGACGTGTATCCGCGGGAAGCGTTCGACGTCCCCGACACCTTCACCTTCACCCCGGTGCACTGGACGGCGTGCCTGGTGCCCACGAAGACGTCGGGGTCGCGTCGGCTGGTGCCCTTGCTGCCGCCCGTGGTTGCTGCGCTCACCGAATTGTGGGAGCAGAAGGGCAACCCGTCGCAGGGGTTGGTGTTCACCCGGGACGATGGGGCGGCCATCCAGCCCGCGACGACACCCTCGCTTGGAAGCAGCTGTGTGTACAAGCCGCGGTAGTGGGGAAGGTGGAGGACGCGCCGGATCAGCACGCCGCCCGCCACACTGTCGCCACCCTCCTGCAGGAGGCCGGCGTGGAGGAAGCCACCCGAATGGCCATCTTGGGGCACACCACCACTACGTCGCACCGGCAGTACGCGCACACCTCCACCGACCTCACCCGCGCCGCCCTCGGGCAACTCGAGAAACTACTCGCGCTTCCCGACGTCTAGCAGTTGGCGTTGGCGAATCGGCGACCCGGCCATACGCCGGTGCGCGGCGTAGTCGGGGGGGGGGGGGGGGGGGGGGGGGGGGGGGGGGGGGGGGGGGGGGGGGGGGGGGGGGGGGGGGGGGGGGGGGAGGTGTGCGCGTACTGCGGTGCGACGTAGTGGTGGTGTGCCCAAGATGGCCATTCGGGTGGCTTCCTCCACGCCGGCCTCCTGCAGGAGGGTGGCGACAGTGTGGCGGGCGGCGTGCTGATCCGGCGCGTCCTCCACCTTCCCCACTACCGCGGCTTGTACACACAGCTGCTTCCAAGCGAGGGTGTCGTCGCGGGGCTGGATGGCCGCCCCATCGTCCCGGGTGAACACCAACCCCTGCGACGGGTTGCCCTTCTGCTCCCACAATTCGGTGAGCGCAGCAACCACGGGCGGCAGCAAGGGCACCAGCCGACGCGACCCCGACGTCTTCGTGGGCACCAGGCACGCCGTCCAGTGCACCGGGGTGAAGGTGAAGGTGTCGGGGACGTCGAACGCTTCCCGCGGATACACGTCACCTTGCGGGCGAGGGCCTTTCTTCAACTTCAACCGGGCCAACTGCCACGAGATGTCAATGACACCCACACCGAGGTCGACACGATCCCAGGTGAGGCCCAAAGCTTCGGCTTGGCGGGCACCGGTCAGTAGGGCCAATGACCAGCGGGCTGCGTCTGTTGCGTCACGTGACGCCACATGCAGAAGCACTGCCCGTGCCTGCTCCACAGTGAGGGGAACGCGCTCCTCGGAGCGGGCCTGGGGGCGGTCCATACGCTCGCACGGGTTGTTGCCGATCTTCCCGTCTTTCACTGCATCCCCCAACGCTTTCGCCAACACTGAGTAGGCGGCTTGGGCGGTGCGGGTGGTGTGTGCGTCGGCGACGTGGTTGACCATGCGGCGAACATCAGTGGGGGTGAGCTTCCCCAGCTTCTTCGACCCGACATGCGGGATGAGTTGGTGTTTGATGGTGGACCGGTAGGTGGCGAGGGTGCGGGGTTTCAGGCGTGGCGCGGCGATCGTGTCCACCCAGTAGTCCAGCCACTGGGCGACGGTGATCTGGCCGGCGTTGGGGAGGATGCCGTTCGCGAGGTCTTTCCGCATGGCTGCGAGTTCGGCCACGGCGTCGGCGTATTTCTTGCGTCCACGTTGGTAGTACTTGCCGTCGGGGAGGAGGACTTGCGCCATCCACATGCCGTCGGCCCGTTGGTACAGTCCGCCTTCACCTTTCGCCCTACGGCGCTTCTTCGGGGGCATATCGGCTCACTTACGTTTGTACTTACGTTTACCCCAGTCTATGCGCTGTCTAGACAAACTCGTGAAAACTTCAGTTACCTGCAGGTATTCGCTCAGCCTTGACAGTAGACCCACCATGAGCATACCCCTAAACACAGCTTCCCAAGCTGAATACGCGGGTTCGATTCCCGTCATCGGCTCCAGGTCAGAGGGCATTTTCACTCCGACGCTTACGTTTAGACTTACGTGTATCTCGCAAAGTGAGGTCCAGTCCCCTCCGTCGCGAGTCTTCCAAACTAGCTACGCGGGTTCGATTCCCGTCACCCGCTCCAGGTCAGAGACCACACAGGCTCTCGACTACAGCCACGGTTACAGCCAAGGCATTCAAGTACAGCCATCCAGCACCACGCTGGGTGGCTGTACTTGTACATACACGTCGATGGAGAGCGGCATGAGCCTTCGTAATCAGTCGATGTGCTCCAGCGCGGTGTCGGCGAACCACCACCCGTCGCCGAACAACTCCCGCGCCCATGCCGTGGCGTGAGTGAACTCCACCCGGTGCAGTAGGTCGGGCACGCGTTCCTGGGCGATGATCTTCCCAGCCGCCTCGGCGTTCCCTAGTGAGGTCACCCGCACGCGGTCCCCTACCTTGAACTCAGGCATCGGTCCAGTCCTGTCGTACGAGCTTGCTGGGATCGTTGGGTACATACTCGCCAACCGTTTCGGGATGGCTGGTGGAGTTGGTGACGTAGAGGATGGGCCAGTCGGTTCCAGGTACGAAGTCCACGATTCGCCCAGTGTGGTCACCGACAACAGTCCGCACACGATCCCCTACCTTGAACTCAAGCATCGTTCCCCGCCCTCGCCTGTTCCAACCGCCATTCGTGTACGCAGATCATTGCGCCGGTGTGGAGATAGCCCGTGTTGCGGGCGTCGGCGTACACCTGCGCCTCAGCTTGGGCAGGGAACAGCTCCGCATTCAACGGGCAGTCGCGGCCAGACAGGACGTTGACGGAGAACTCGCGAGCCTCCCAGGTCCGATCGCCGTGGTCGGCGACACGAACCTCTGAGAAGGTGTCGGCGGGGTGGGCTTCACGCCGGTGTGCCGGGCGGAAGTTGCGGCATCCCTGCCCGGGAACCACGAGACACTCGTCCTTGAGCTCAGGCGCGCTCACGGCTCGACCTCACCAGAGGTGATGTACACGTCTCCGTCATGGAGGACGACACTCTCGGCTTCGCCGTAGTAGTAGCCGCCCGTAGGTTCAGACCACACGCCCATCTGCGCCCAGTCGATACAGGCGGTGGCATCCTGGGGCATCTGCTGCAGCTTGGCGATCAGTTCGGCTACGGTCATTCTCCTATTGTCCCAGGTTGTGGCCTATTTCTCCGGTGACACACCCACCCTTGCCGGGCAAGCCATTAAGATCCCCACATGGGTCAACTCACAGGCAACACCCGGCAATTCGGAACGTGCGCGTGTGGATCGCAGATCATCAGCCGCGAGGAGCGAACTCAGGTACGCGCTCGGCCCACAGTCTGGGGCCGCGCAGAGTGTCAGTCACCTCCGCTGACCTGCGGAGTGCGCAACGGTGGCAGGGAAAGTCAATGGCTGAGCGCACTCGCGAATGGTCCGGTGCCCACGCTATTCAAGGACATCCAGGAGGGTGACTTTGTGTTTGCCAAGGGCCGCTGGCGGCAGGTCACATCACGTACTGTCACAGAGCTCACCCTTGGCCTCGATCAGGTATCACTGAGTGAGTTGGTGGACGTGAATGCGGAGCGGGAGATTCTGCGTCCGTCCTGAACCAGTCCGTCCAGTCCGCACTTTGATCCGACTTTGGGGACACCAACAGACTGGCGTCTCCCCCAAAGTCCTCCACCAGTCGCCGGCATTCGGGGCAGTCCGGATCGTAGGGTGGTCGGTAGATGCGGATGCGTGGAGTCATGAGCCTTGGACGCAGCCGCGGGGTGGCGGGGTTCCCCTCAACGCAAAGAAAACGCCCCACCCTCACGAAGAGGATGGGGCGTTCAAGGTTGTCCAAGTTCAGAGCGGGTGTCGCATCATGACGCTCTGCGATCGGGTTCCCAGTGTTTCCTATCAGTGGCCGGCGCATCGCGCTCCGACGATCAGTGTGTGTTCCTGAACCTCACCCGCTCTGAACTTGTGAGATAACAGTAGCATCGACTTCTGTTGCAGCGCAACACATTTCACGAAACCCGTATGATCACCTGGTGACCGATCGGGACGTACTACGCGCCGCAGCCGAAGCCATACGCGCACAGATGCGCCGCCAGCAAGCCGAAATGACACAAGCCACCGACGGCGGATGGACACCACCCGACCCCGACCTACTCGCACTCGCCGTCGAATGCGACGACGTGGTCTACTCCCAGCGCGCCGAGGCCCCGGACCTCACCGACCGGCTCGCCGCGGTACTCGGCGACGCCTGGGAGCCGTGACAGCGGTGTCCCGATTCCGGTTATGGGCGGGGGTCAGCCCCGACCGACGATCATGTACTGGCCTGTGGTGAAAGTGCTGACGACCTCCACCCACTCCCACTGATCGGTGAGCACGAGGGTCGGCACACCGTCGATGCCGATCGGCGCGGACACGGTGACCGCGTTGGCTGAGGCGTCGATCTTCTTGATAGTGAAGCGATACCCAGCCGATCCGGTGTTCGGCAGTGAGATCGTGAACGCTCCACCACTGGCATCGCACATGTTGAACGGCGCGGTGTTGGTGGTGATGTTGTAGGTACCGGATCGATTGCCGAGCCCGGTACGGAATCCGCCTGTGAGAGCGACCGCCCCGAGGTCGTGATCGGATACGCACCACCAGCAGTGCGAAGTCCAAGGCTGGACAGGACGGTGCCGAGGTCGTCTGTTGCGGACGGCTTCGTGCCGAGCGCGGACGTGCCGAAGAATCCCACCTCGGCCATCGACTTCGCCCCGGTGATCGTCTGGTCGGTATCGAGCGTGACGCCTGCTGCGCCACCGGATTCGACTTCGGCCCAGTCGGTGCCGTCCCATCGCTGCAACTGGTCGTCGCCCTGGTCGTACTCGACGCCACCTATGCGGGCCGCACCAGTCACGTCGAGGGACACCAGGGCGCGAGTTCCAACGAGATCGCCGGGGCCGTGGACGGTGACCGAGCCCGGCTTGTACTCGCCGCTGCCGTTGACATCGGCGGCGTGTACCGCGTAGGACGTCCCCGCTTCTCCGAATATCTCGATGGTCCCCTGGGTGAGGTCCACGATCACGTCTGACGCGAGGCTCGACACCTCCACGCCCTTGGCTGTGGTGTGAATCTCGGGGTCGATGATGCGTGTACCAGTGCTGCCGCAGCGCGCGAGAACACCGTTGTTGGTGCCGTAGTAGCGCGGTCGTAGAATGCGATACCCGTAGTCGCCCGCGTAGGTGGTGTTGCCGTGTGACCAGCCCGACGAGTCGCCGCCGACCACGGTGTCATCGACCGAGTAGATGTCGCGTGACCGCAGTCCGTGGGTCTGGTAGGACACCCCAGCGGGGCGGTACGACCGGCACGACCGCGACCCACACCGCGCCGACGCCACGTAGTTGGCGACGTGTCGTGTCCCGTAGGCGACGCTACGGGTGAACTCGCCATCGACGCAGTGAGTCATGCGCCCGATGTACCCGTGCCCTGATCCTGTCTGGAATGGGTTTCGCCCCTCGATGTCGATGGTTCGCGGGCGCAGGCACTTGTTGAAGTTGACGATGTGGTTCTCCCACCCCTCGGCGCGCACGTTCTCCACTCGGGGGTCCACGCAGGCGTAGAAGTAGAACAGGTGACCGCCTGAGGTCTCGATGTCCCCGGTGTACATGCCGTCGGGGTTGGTGTCGATGATGAGTCCGATGTTCTTGACGACCGGACGGACCGGGGTCGAGATGCGTTGCAGCGTGGGGACCACGGAGAAGTTGGCCTGGTACTGGTGGCTGAGGGGGATGCGGAGGCGCACGGTTCCTGTGGACGGCGTGATCGACTGCACGATGTTGACCTCGCCGCGTCCGACCCACGAGGCGTTCGCGCCAGTGTCCCACCGGGCGACGGGGTATCGGTCACGGACGATGACCAGGTCGTCGGTTGAGAACCCGTTCGATCCTGAGAAAGGGTTCGTGATTACCTCGGTAGCTCCACGGGCGAACCCCGAGCTGCTGAGATCAACCTCAGGGCCGACGGTGGACGACCACGAGATAAAGGGGCTGGCCACCGACAGGTCGCCGGAGTCCATCGTTTTCGTCACAACCCGTGCGCCATTGAAGTCGAGCGTGAGTGACTTACCGGTGATCGACAAGGGGTCGAGGCGGTAGGTCTTGGTGGCATCGAAGACGATCGTCGAACCGTCAGGCACGGCAGCGATGAGATCAGTCAACGCGGCGGTGTCATTAGTGCCACTCCCCGAGTTGGCATCACCCCCGGCCCAGTCACCCACGAGACCGTGCTCGCCGACGAAGAACACGCCCCCACGCGCGGAGCATAAGTTTCCTCAGCTACCTCTTGTGTGAGGAAGCCTGTGGTGCCTGCTGCGACACGGGCATCGACCGCGGCACGGGAGGCAGACCCCTCGGCGGTGATCTTCGATGCCACCGCCGAATCCGGTACCGCACCTGCCGTCACGTCCTCCAGGATTTGGGCTGCCTCATCACGGGCCGTGCGGGTCTCGTCCCGCAGGGTGGCGACAGCGTTCACCACGGCTGGGGTGTAGGCGTCGGGGTCGTAGTCCTCGATCAACTCCTGCAGCGTGTGCGAACCTTCTGTCAGGACAACCGAATACCACTTCGACCGGTAATCCTTCGCCCCGAAGATCGCCTTCTGCACCTGGTACGGACCCTCAGGGAGCAACCCCGAGTCGTAGAAACCAGGGGCGGACGGGTGCGTGGGCGGGTTGATGGGGATGACGGTGGGCGCCGAGTACACGGTCACCCCAGCGTTGTTGCGGTCCACCGGCACCCGAATCCACAGTTTCGAATCCCGCGGCGGGAACCCCCATCGGGGAGCTGATACACACCAGTCAAACGTCCGGACATGAACTTCCTTTCGAACAGGAGGGGGGGTACCGCAGACGGGCGCCTTATGCGGGGGTGATGTTGATCCAGCAGCCAGACACTGACTGAGGTCCGCCATTCGAGGCATGCCACATGGTGAGTTGGTCGCCTGCGGCGACGGTCAACGACACTGTGCCGGTGAGTCCGACGCTGCCGACGTCGACACCGTTGCGTTGGATTTTGATGTTGCCGTTACCAGTCGCCGACCAGGTGAGGGTGACGTTCCCGGCGCCCTTCACGACGAGCGCATTGTTGGTGACCGTCGCCGGATAGGTGGGGTCAGAGGTGAACCCGGTCACCTGCACATACGGGAGGAACGAGTTCGATACTGACCCGTTCTGCATGCGTTGACGGGTGAACGTGACGAGGGTGGCGGTCGCGGCACTCGATGTTGCAGCACTGTTGGTGCCGGTCAGGGTGTGGCGGGGTCGGGATGTGGCTGTGCCAGTGACAGTCACAGTGTTGGCGGCGGCGAGCTGGGGGCGCAGGTCTGCGGTGTCGGCGACATTAATGGTTTGCAGTGCCGCCAGCGTGTAGCGTGCCCGCGCCGTACCGGTTTGGTCGGCAGCCACCGTTTGAGAAGCGGCTAACGGTACGCGTAGGCCACCCAGTTCGGTGGCCTGCCCCACGGTGGTGGTTTGGGTGGCGGAGATGGTGTGTCGTACCCTCACCACCGCCACAGACGTCACCTCGAACGTTTGGGAGGCATCCGCATTCACCGATCCCACCGATGGCACTGACGATGCTGTCGGCGCCACCACCATGTCTTGTGCTGCATCCAGCTCAATGCGTGGGCGGGTGACGACAGGTTGGGTGATGGTGATGTCTTGTGTGGCGGTCAGGGTGTAGAGAGTTGCCGTCGACGCTGCAGGGGTGACAGTGGTCGCTTGTGTAGCGTCGAGTGTGTAGCGGGCGCGGCCATCGCTGCTGGTGTCGGTGGTGATGGTGTTGGTTGCGGTCAGGGTGTAACGGGCACGCACCACACCCACACCAGCCACCACACCCGAACCGGTACCGGCTATGCCGACACCGAGTTTCCCGGACTGCCCCACCTGGACGGATTGCTCCGCATAGTCCACGCAGAGTCGGGCGTACACCACACCCGCAGCGGTGACGGTGATGGTGTTGCCGGACATCAACCGTTCTTTGGTGCGGGGCCGGCGGGTCCGATAGTGCGGGGCCGTCGGCAACCTCACCCCAGTGTGCCGGGCTTCCGGTACCACCACCCGCGTGTGGGGTGCAGCAGGTAGCACCACACCCACCCGCGGAACCGGTACCGCCGTAAACAGGTAGGGACGGTTGGGGACTGCCGTCACCACCCTGCCTGCCAGAACGATCATCTACGTGATGGTGATCGTGGGGGTGACGTCGATGGTGGCGTTCGCACTGACTGTGGTGGAGGGGATGGACAGTTTGTCCAAATAGGTGCCGGAGGTTTGCGCCGAGTACACGCCGGCCGCGACGACGGTGGTGGCGGGCACGTTGATCGACACCTTCGACCCGGTCATGGAACCCGACGCCGGAGTCCCCAGGTCGTCTGCTGGCGGGCATACGCGGGGGTACCGCCCGACACCTCGGATGCGCCGGTGCTGCCGGGGTCGGCGGTGTGCAGGGAAATCCACGTTCCCTGCGCTGCATACGCATTGAGCAGGGCGGTTTTCATCGCGTTGGTGGCGAGTGCCATGTCATTCTCCTAGGTTGTAGTTGATGTCGAGGTGGAGGGTTTGTTCGGCGGTGAGGTCGACGTGTTCCCGCCCGTGATCGTCGATCCAATGTCGGGTGCCGTTGTCGTCGGTCCACTCAGACACGGCGGACTGCTTTCCCGTAGTAGAGGGGATATTCCTGGGTGGGGGTTTCGGGCATCGACACCGTGAGCAGGAAGTGGGTGGCCCGCCCGATGATGGGGGCCAGCGTTTCCTGTTGCACCACATAGTCGATGGAGGGTGGTTCCACCACGCCGGGGATGGAGATGATGGGGGTGGTGGCGTTCCGGACGGGGTCGCCTTCGAAAAAGTAGAGGGTCGATGCTGCACCGACCGGCCACGATGTGATGTTGCCGGAGGTGGCGTCGATGGGGTCGAGGGAGAAAACCAGGTCACTGTTCTGGTAGAGGGGGATTTCCGCTTTCGTTCCCTCCATCCGAGGGTGACGGTGGTCATGGTGTCTCCTGTTCTGTGAGTTCATATCCGAGTGCCGCCAAAGCATCAGCGTGGGTGGCGAGGTCGGGGTTGATGGTCATCGCGAACGACTTCGAGTCAGTCGACAGGATCGGGGTCAAACCGTTGGCGGGGTCACCGTCGTAGTCGATGACCTGGCCACGCTCATCCGACAGGAACACCGACACATCCGGTTTCAGATGCGACCGCGAGACGGGAACTGCATTCCATGCTGGTGAGAATCGAAGTCATGTCAGGCACTTCCACCACCAACACCAACAGGAACCCATCCTCCGTGGAGTACAGGTTCGTGATCGCGATTGCTGGAGAGAGTTGAACCACAAGGGTTGTGGCTGAAGCTCTTCCGCAATGCGCCGATCACGAACCTGTACTCCACGGAGGATGGGTTCCTGTTGGTGTTGGTGGTGGAAGTGCCTGACATGACTTCGATTCTCACCAGCATGGGAATGCAGTTCCCGTCTCGCGGTCGCATCTGAAACCGGATGTGTCGGTGTTCCTGTCGATGAGCGTGGCCAGGTCATCGACTACGACGGTGACCCCGCCAACGGTTTGACCCCGATCCTGTCGACTGACTCGAAGTCGTTCGCGATGACCATCAACCCCGACCTCGCCACCCACGCTGATGCTTTGGCGCACTCGGATATGAACTCACAGAACAGGAGACACCATGACCACCGTCACCCTCGGATGGGAGGGAACGAAAGCGGAAATCCCCCTCTACCAGAACAGTGACCTGGTTTTCTCCCTCGACCCCATCGACGCCACCTCCGGCAACATCACATCGTGGCCGGTCGGTGCAGCATCGACCCTCTACTTTTTCGAAGGCGACCCCGTCCGGAACGCCACCACCCCCATCATCTCCATCCCCGGCGTGGTGGAACCACCCTCCATCGACTATGTGGTGCAACAGGAAACGCTGGCCCCCATCATCGGGCGGGCCACCCACTTCCTGCTCACGGTGTCGATGCCCGAAACCCCCACCCAGGAATATCCCCTCTACTACGGGAAAGCAGTCCGCCGTGTCTGAGTGGACCGACGACAACGGCACCCGACATTGGATCGACGATCACGGGCGGGAACACGTCGACCTCACCGCCGAACAAACCCTCCACCTCGACATCAACTACAACCTAGGAGAATGACATGGCACTCGCCACCAACGCGATGAAAACCGCCCTGCTCAATGCGTATGCAGCGCAGGGAACGTGGATTTCCCTGCACACCGCCGACCCCGGCAGCACCGGCGCATCCGAGGTGTCGGGCGGTACCCCCGCGTATGCCCGCCAGCAGACGACCTGGGGGACTCCGGCGTCGGGTTCCATGACCGGGTCGAAGGTGTCGATCAACGTGCCCGCCACCACCGTCGTCGCGGCCGGCGTGTACTCGGCGCAAACCTCCGGCACCTATTTGGACAAACTGTCCATCCCTCCACCACAGTCAGTGCGAACGCCACCATCGACGTCACCCCCACGATCACCATCACGTAGATGATCGTTCTGGCAGGCAGGGTGGTGACGGCAGTCCCCAACCGTCCCTACCTGTTTACGGCGGTACCGGTTCCGCGGGTGGGTGTGGTGCTACCTGCTGCACCCCACACGCGGGTGGTGGTACCGGAAGCCCGGCACACTGGGGTGAGGTTGCCGACGGCCCCGCACTATCGGACCCGCCGGCCCCGCACCAAAGAACGGTTGATGTCCGGCAACACCATCACCGTCACCGCTGCGGGTGTGGTGTACGCCCGACTCTGCGTGGACTATGCGGAGCAATCCGTCCAGGTGGGCAGTCCGGGAAACTCGGTGTCGGCATAGCCGGTACCGGTTCGGGTGTGGTGGCTGGTGTGGGTGTGGTGCGTGCCCGTTACACCCTGACCGCAACCAACACCATCACCACCGACACCAGCAGCGATGGCCGCGCCCGCTACACACTCGACGCTACACAAGCGACCACTGTCACCCTGCAGCGTCGACGGCAACTCTCTACACCCTGACCGCCACACAAGACATCACCATCACCCAACCTGTCGTCACCCGCCCACGCATTGAGCTGGATGCAGCACAAGACATGGTGGTGGCGCCGACAGCATCGTCAGTGCCATCGGTGGGATCGGTGAATGCGGATGCCTCCCAAACGTTCGAGGTGACGTCTGTGGCGGTGGTGAGGGTACGACACACCATCTCCGCCACCCAAACCACCACCGTGGGGCAGGCCACCGAACTGGGTGGCCTACGCGTACCGTTAGCCGCTTCTCAAACGGTGGCTGCCGACCAAACCGGTACGGCGCGGGCACGCTACACGCTGGCGGCACTGCAAACCATTAATGTCGCCGACACCGCAGACCTGCGCCCCCAGCTCGCCGCCGCCAACACTGTGACTGTCACTGGCACAGCCACATCCCGACCCCGCCACACCCTGACCGGCACCAACAGTGCTGCAACATCGAGTGCCGCGACCGCCACCCTCGTCACGTTCACCCGTCAACGCATGCAGAACGGGTCAGTATCGAACTCGTTCCTCCCGTATGTGCAGGTGACCGGGTTCACCTCTGACCCCACCTATCCGGCGACGGTCACCAACAATGCGCTCGTCGTGAAGGGCGCCGGGAACGTCACCCTCACCTGGTCGGCGACTGGTAACGGCAACATCAAAATCCAACGCAACGGTGTCGACGTCGGCAGCGTCGGACTCACCGGCACAGTGTCGTTGACCGTCGCCGCAGGCGACCAACTCACCATGTGGCATGCCTCGAATGGCGGACCTCAGTCAGTGTCTGGCTGCTGGATCAACATCACCCCGCATAAGGCGCCCGTCTGCGGTACCCCCCTCCTGTTCGAAAGGAAGTTCATGTCCGGACGTTTGACTGGTGTGTATCAGCTCCCCGATGGGGGGTTCCCGCCGCGGGATTCGAAACTGTGGATTCGGGTGCCGGTGGACCGCAACAACGCTGGGGTGACCGTGTACTCGGCGCCCACCGTCATCCCATCAACCCGCCCACGCACCCGTCCGCCCCTGGTTTCTACGACTCGGGGTTGCTCCCTGAGGGTCCGTACCAGGTGCAGAAGGCGATCTTCGGGGCGAAGGATTACCGGTCGAAGTGGTATTCGGTTGTCCTGACAGAAGGTTCGCACACGCTGCAGGAGTTGATCGAGGACTACGACCCCGACGCCTACACCCCAGCCGTGGTGAACGCTGTCGCCACCCTGCGGGACGAGACCCGCACGGCCCGTGATGAGGCAGCCCAAATCCTGGAGGACGTGACGGCAGGTGCGGTACCGGATTCGGCGGTGGCATCGAAGATCACCGCCGAGGGGTCTGCCTCCCGTGCCGCGGTCGATGCCCGTGTCGCAGCAGGCACCACAGGCTTCCTCACACAAGAGGTAGCTGAGGAAACTTATGCTCCGCGCGTGGGGGGCGTGTTCTTCGTCGGCGAGCACGGTCTCGTGGGTGACTGGGCCGGGGGTGATGCCAACTCGGGGAGTGGCACTAATGACACCGCCGCGTTGACTGATCTCATCGCTGCCGTGCCTGACGGTTCGACGATCGTCTTCGATGCCACCAAGACCTACCGCCTCGACCCCTTGTCGATCACCGGTAAGTCACTCACGCTCGACTTCAATGGCGCACGGGTTGTGACGAAAACGATGGACTCCGGCGACCTGTCGGTGGCCAGCCCCTTTATCTCGTGGTCGTCCACCGTCGGCCCTGAGGTTGATCTCAGCAGCTCGGGGTTCGCCCGTGGAGCTACCGAGGTAATCACGAACCCTTTCTCAGGATCGAACGGGTTCTCAACCGACGACCTGGTCATCGTCCGTGACCGATACCCCGTCGCCCGGTGGGACACTGGCGCGAACGCCTCGTGGGTCGGACGCGGCGAGGTCAACATCGTGCAGTCGATCACGCCGTCCACAGGAACCGTGCGCCTCCGCATCCCCCTCAGCCACCAGTACCAGGCCAACTTCTCCGTGGTCCCCACGCTGCAACGCATCTCGACCCCGGTCCGTCCGGTCGTCAAGAACATCGGACTCATCATCGACACCAACCCCGACGGCATGTACACCGGGGACATCGAGACCTCAGGCGGTCACCTGTTCTACTTCTACGCCTGCGTGGACCCCCGAGTGGAGAACGTGCGCGCCGAGGGGTGGGAGAACCACATCGTCAACTTCAACAAGTGCCTGCGCCCGCGAACCATCGACATCGAGGGGCGAAACCCATTCCAGACAGGATCAGGGCACGGGTACATCGGGCGCATGACTCACTGCGTCGATGGCGAGTTCACCCGTAGCGTCGCCTACGGGACACGACACGTCGCCAACTACGTGGCGTCGGCGCGGTGTGGGTCGCGGTCGTGCCGGTCGTACCGCCCCGCTGGGGTGTCCTACCAGACCCACGGACTGCGGTCACGCGACATCTACTCGGTCGATGACACCGTGGTCGGCGGCGACTCGTCGGGCTGGTCACACGGCAACACCACCTACGCGGGCGACTACGGGTATCGCATTCTACGACCGCGCTACTACGGCACCAACAACGGTGTTCTCGCGCGCTGCGGCAGCACTGGTACACGCATCATCGACCCCGAGATTCACACCACAGCCAAGGGCGTGGAGGTGTCGAGCCTCGCGTCAGACGTGATCGTGGACCTCACCCAGGGGACCATCGAGATATTCGGAGAAGCGGGGACGTCCTACGCGGTACACGCCGCCGATGTCAACGGCAGCGGCGAGTACAAGCCGGGCTCGGTCACCGTCCACGGCCCCGGCGATCTCGTTGGAACTCGCGCCCTGGTGTCCCTCGACGTGACTGGTGCGGCCCGCATAGGTGGCGTCGAGTACGACCAGGGCGACGACCAGTTGCAGCGATGGGACGGCACCGACTGGGCCGAAGTCGAATCCGGTGGCGCAGCAGGCGTCACGCTCGATACCGACCAGACGATCACCGGGGCGAAGTCGATGGCCGAGGTGGGATTCTTCGGCACGTCCGCGCTCGGCACGAAGCCGTCCGCAACAGACGACCTCGGCACCGTCCTGTCCAGCCTTGGACTTCGCACTGCTGGTGGTGCGTATCCGATCACGACCTCGGGGGCGGTCGCTCTCACAGGCGGATTCCGTACCGGGCTCGGCAATCGATCCGGTACCTACAACATCACCACCAACACCGCGCCGTTCAACATGTGCGATGCCAGTGGTGGAGCGTTCACGATCTCACTGCCGAACACCGGATCGGCTGGGTATCGCTTCACTATCAAGAAGATCGACGCCTCAGCCAACGCGGTCACCGTGTCCGCGCCGATCGGCATCGACGGTGTGCCGACCCTCGTGCTCACCGATCAGTGGGAGTGGGTGGAGGTCGTCAGCACTTTCACCACAGGCCAGTACATGATCGTCGGTCGGGGCTGACCCCCGCCCATAACCGGAATCGGGACACCGCTGTCACGGCTCCCAGGCGTCGCCGAGTACCGCGGCGAGCCGGTCGGTGAGGTCCGGGGCCTCGGCGCGCTGGGAGTAGACCACGTCGTCGCATTCGACGGCGAGTGCGAGTAGGTCGGGGTCGGGTGGTGTCCATCCGCCGTCGGTGGCTTGTGTCATTTCGGCTTGCTGGCGGCGCATCTGTGCGCGTATGGCTTCGGCTGCGGCGCGTAGTACGTCCCGATCGGTCACCAGGTGATCATACGGGTTTCGTGAAATGTGTTGCGCTGCAACAGAAGTCGATGCTACTGTTATCTCACAAGTTCAGAGCGGGTGAGGTTCAGGAACACACACTGATCGTCGGAGCGCGATGCGCCGGCCACTGATAGGAAACACTGGGAACCCGATCGCAGAGCGTCATGATGCGACACCCGCTCTGAACTTGGACAACCTTGAACGCCCCATCCTCTTCGTGAGGGTGGGGCGTTTTCTTTGCGTTGAGGGGAACCCCGCCACCCCGCGGCTGCGTCCAAGGCTCATGACT
Organism: Gordonia westfalica; assembly: GCF_900105725.1. Taxonomy (NCBI): domain Bacteria; kingdom Bacillati; phylum Actinomycetota; class Actinomycetes; order Mycobacteriales; family Gordoniaceae; genus Gordonia; species Gordonia westfalica. The sequence continues at coordinate 4,067 of NZ_FNLM01000008.1, read as the reverse complement.
CCACGCATCCGCATCTACCGACCACCCTACGATCCGGACTGCCCGAATGCCGGCGACTGGTGGAGGACTTTGGGGGAGACGCCAGTCTGTTGGTGTCCCCAAAGTCGGATCAAAGTGCGGACTGGACGGACTGGTTCAGGACGGACGCAGAATCTCCCGCTCCGCATTCACGTCCACCAACTCACTCAGTGATACCTGATCGAGGCCAAGGGTGAGCTCTGTGACAGTACGTGATGTGACCTGCCGCCAGCGGCCCTTGGCAAACACAAAGTCACCCTCCTGGATGTCCTTGAATAGCGTGGGCACCGGACCATTCGCGAGTGCGCTCAGCCATTGACTTTCCCTGCCACCGTTGCGCACTCCGCAGGTCAGCGGAGGTGACTGACACTCTGCGCGGCCCCAGACTGTGGGCCGAGCGCGTACCTGAGTTCGCTCCTCGCGGCTGATGATCTGCGATCCACACGCGCACGTTCCGAATTGCCGGGTGTTGCCTGTGAGTTGACCCATGTGGGGATCTTAATGGCTTGCCCGGCAAGGGTGGGTGTGTCACCGGAGAAATAGGCCACAACCTGGGACAATAGGAGAATGACCGTAGCCGAACTGATCGCCAAGCTGCAGCAGATGCCCCAGGATGCCACCGCCTGTATCGACTGGGCGCAGATGGGCGTGTGGTCTGAACCTACGGGCGGCTACTACTACGGCGAAGCCGAGAGTGTCGTCCTCCATGACGGAGACGTGTACATCACCTCTGGTGAGGTCGAGCCGTGAGCGCGCCTGAGCTCAAGGACGAGTGTCTCGTGGTTCCCGGGCAGGGATGCCGCAACTTCCGCCCGGCACACCGGCGTGAAGCCCACCCCGCCGACACCTTCTCAGAGGTTCGTGTCGCCGACCACGGCGATCGGACCTGGGAGGCTCGCGAGTTCTCCGTCAACGTCCTGTCTGGCCGCGACTGCCCGTTGAATGCGGAGCTGTTCCCTGCCCAAGCTGAGGCGCAGGTGTACGCCGACGCCCGCAACACGGGCTATCTCCACACCGGCGCAATGATCTGCGTACACGAATGGCGGTTGGAACAGGCGAGGGCGGGGAACGATGCTTGAGTTCAAGGTAGGGGATCGTGTGCGGACTGTTGTCGGTGACCACACTGGGCGAATCGTGGACTTCGTACCTGGAACCGACTGGCCCATCCTCTACGTCACCAACTCCACCAGCCATCCCGAAACGGTTGGCGAGTATGTACCCAACGATCCCAGCAAGCTCGTACGACAGGACTGGACCGATGCCTGAGTTCAAGGTAGGGGACCGCGTGCGGGTGACCTCACTAGGGAACGCCGAGGCGGCTGGGAAGATCATCGCCCAGGAACGCGTGCCCGACCTACTGCACCGGGTGGAGTTCACTCACGCCACGGCATGGGCGCGGGAGTTGTTCGGCGACGGGTGGTGGTTCGCCGACACCGCGCTGGAGCACATCGACTGATTACGAAGGCTCATGCCGCTCTCCATCGACGTGTATGTACAAGTACAGCCACCCAGCGTGGTGCTGGATGGCTGTACTTGAATGCCTTGGCTGTAACCGTGGCTGTAGTCGAGAGCCTGTGTGGTCTCTGACCTGGAGCGGGTGACGGGAATCGAACCCGCGTAGCTAGTTTGGAAGACTCGCGACGGAGGGGACTGGACCTCACTTTGCGAGATACACGTAAGTCTAAACGTAAGCGTCGGAGTGAAAATGCCCTCTGACCTGGAGCCGATGACGGGAATCGAACCCGCGTATTCAGCTTGGGAAGCTGTGTTTAGGGGTATGCTCATGGTGGGTCTACTGTCAAGGCTGAGCGAATACCTGCAGGTAACTGAAGTTTTCACGAGTTTGTCTAGACAGCGCATAGACTGGGGTAAACGTAAGTACAAACGTAAGTGAGCCGATATGCCCCGAAGAAGCGCCGTAGGGCGAAAGGTGAAGGCGGACTGTACCAACGGGCCGACGGCATGTGGATGGCGCAAGTCCTCCTCCCCGACGGCAAGTACTACCAACGTGGACGCAAGAAATACGCCGACGCCGTGGCCGAACTCGCAGCCATGCGGAAAGACCTCGCGAACGGCATCCTCCCCAACGCCGGCCAGATCACCGTCGCCCAGTGGCTGGACTACTGGGTGGACACGATCGCCGCGCCACGCCTGAAACCCCGCACCCTCGCCACCTACCGGTCCACCATCAAACACCAACTCATCCCGCATGTCGGGTCGAAGAAGCTGGGGAAGCTCACCCCCACTGATGTTCGCCGCATGGTCAACCACGTCGCCGACGCACACACCACCCGCACCGCCCAAGCCGCCTACTCAGTGTTGGCGAAAGCGTTGGGGGATGCAGTGAAAGACGGGAAGATCGGCAACAACCCGTGCGAGCGTATGGACCGCCCCAGGCCCGCTCCGAGGAGCGCGTTCCCCTCACTGTGGAGCAGGCACGGGCAGTGCTTCTGCATGTGGCGTCACGTGACGCAACAGACGCAGCCCGCTGGTCATTGGCCCTACTGACCGGTGCCCGCCAAGCCGAAGCTTTGGGCCTCACCTGGGATCGTGTCGACCTCGGTGTGGGTGTCATTGACATCTCGTGGCAGTTGGCCCGGTTGAAGTTGAAGAAAGGCCCTCGCCCGCAAGGTGACGTGTATCCGCGGGAAGCGTTCGACGTCCCCGACACCTTCACCTTCACCCCGGTGCACTGGACGGCGTGCCTGGTGCCCACGAAGACGTCGGGGTCGCGTCGGCTGGTGCCCTTGCTGCCGCCCGTGGTTGCTGCGCTCACCGAATTGTGGGAGCAGAAGGGCAACCCGTCGCAGGGGTTGGTGTTCACCCGGGACGATGGGCGGCCATCCAGCCCCGCGACGACACCCTCGCTTGGAAGCAGCTGTGTGTACAAGCCGCGGTAGTGGGGAAGGTGGAGGACGCGCCGGATCAGCACGCCGCCCGCCACACTGTCGCCACCCTCCTGCAGGAGGCCGGCGTGGAGGAAGCCACCCGAATGGCCATCTTGGGGCACACCACCACTACGTCGCACCGGCAGTACGCGCACACCTCCACCGACCTCACCCGCGCCGCCCTCGGGCAACTCGAGAAACTACTCGCGCTTCCCGACGTCTAGCAGTTGGCGTTGGCGAATCGGCGACCCGGCACATACGCCGAGTCGACAGTCCGGCCATCCAACTGCACCTGACACTGCGCCGACCATCCACGCGTCTGCATCGACGAACCGATGAGCTGACGGCCGGGTGAGGTGAACGCCCGGTGGGTGTGGTAGCGCGGCCCGGACCCGATGTTGATCAGTGTGGGCTGGAACACCACATCTTTGGCGACGACGAGACGTCCGCCGGCCGCGTAGTAGGCGATGTCGTTGCGTGGGGTGTCGGAGGAGAAGAAGTAGCGGACGTGTTCGCCGGGGAAGGCGATGGTCGGGGTGATGTCGCGGGGTGCGGCGTCGGCTACTCCTGCGCCGAGGGTGGTGGTGAAGAGGGCTGCTGCTGCCAGGGCGATGGCGCGTTTCATGGGGTTCTCCGGGTTCGTAATCACCGCAGACGGTTCACCACCTGCGGTGAGTAGCTTAAAGCTTCCTGAGTGTCCAGGAGGCGGTTCACAATCTGCCAGAACCGGGTGAGGCTGATGCCGAACTCGTCTCGCACCTTCTGCTCGAGGTTGCCGGCGTAGTTCCATCTCCGCCCGGCCAGGTCGAGCATCGCCTTCTCTTCGTCCGTCATGCGACGTCACTCCACGACCAGTCACCCTCGGTCGCCGCTTCGATCTCGGCGACCTCGATCGGGTCGCAGGTGTTGCATCCGCGTCCACGCCGTCTGCTCGTCCACCCACAGATGCTCAGCGAGCTCAGGCAGTGACGGGTGACGAAGCCAACGGAAGGCGTCCACCAACTGCGGAGTGTGATCAGCCGGCGAGCCGTCTCACGCTCAATCGTGTCCTCATCAGCGTCAGGCATCTCCCGGTGCAGCAGCTCGTGGGTGAGGGTGCACCGTCTCTCCGCTTGGGTGAGGCCGCGGTGAATCCAGATGGTGCGCTCGCCGTTGAGCCCC
>NZ_FNLM01000007.1 GCF_900105725.1 Gordonia westfalica | reverse complement strand
AGCCGAAATGACACAAGCCACCGACGGCGGATGGACACCACCCGACCCCGACCTACTCGCACTCGCCGTCGAATGCGACGACGTGGTCTACTCCAGCGCGCCGAGGCCCCGGACCTCACCGACCGGCTCGCCGCGGTACTCGGCGACGCCTGGGAGCCGTGACAGCGGTGTCCCGATTCCGGTTATGGGCGGGGGTCAGCCCCGACCGACGATCATGTACTGGCCTGTGGTGAAAGTGCTGACGACCTCCACCCACTCCCACTGATCGGTGAGCACGAGGGTCGGCACACCGTCGATGCCGATCGGCGCGGACACGGTGACCGCGTTGGCTGAGGCGTCGATCTTCTTGATAGTGAAGCGATACCCAGCCGATCCGGTGTTCGGCAGTGAGATCGTGAACGCTCCACCACTGGCATCGCACATGTTGAACGGCGCGGTGTTGGTGGTGATGTTGTAGGTACCGGATCGATTGCCGAGCCCGGTACGGAATCCGCCTGTGAGAGCGACCGCCCCCGAGGTCGTGATCGGATACGCACCACCAGCAGTGCGAAGTCCAAGGCTGGACAGGACGGTGCCGAGGTCGTCTGTTGCGGACGGCTTCGTGCCGAGCGCGGACGTGCCGAAGAATCCCACCTCGGCCATCGACTTCGCCCCGGTGATCGTCTGGTCGGTATCGAGCGTGACGCCTGCTGCGCCACCGGATTCGACTTCGGCCCAGTCGGTGCCGTCCCATCGCTGCAACTGGTCGTCGCCCTGGTCGTACTCGACGCCACCTATGCGGGCCGCACCAGTCACGTCGAGGGACACCAGGGCGCGAGTTCCAACGAGATCGCCGGGCCGTGGACGGTGACCGAGCCCGGCTTGTACTCGCCGCTGCCGTTGACATCGGCGGCGTGTACCGCGTAGGACGTCCCCGCTTCTCCGAATATCTCGATGGTCCCCTGGGTGAGGTCCACGATCACGTCTGACGCGAGGCTCGACACCTCCACGCCCTTGGCTGTGGTGTGAATCTCGGGTCGATGATGCGTGTACCAGTGCTGCCGCAGCGCGCGAGAACACCGTTGTTGGTGCCGTAGTAGCGCGGTCGTAGAATGCGATACCCGTAGTCGCCCGCGTAGGTGGTGTTGCCGTGTGACCAGCCCGACGAGTCGCCGCCGACCACGGTGTCATCGACCGAGTAGATGTCGCGTGACCGCAGTCCGTGGGTCTGGTAGGACACCCCAGCGGGGCGGTACGACCGGCACGACCGCGACCCACACCGCGCCGACGCCACGTAGTTGGCGACGTGTCGTGTCCCGTAGGCGACGCTACGGGTGAACTCGCCATCGACGCAGTGAGTCATGCGCCCGATGTACCCGTGCCCTGATCCTGTCTGGAATGGGTTTCGCCCCTCGATGTCGATGGTTCGCGGGCGCAGGCACTTGTTGAAGTTGACGATGTGGTTCTCCCACCCCTCGGCGCGCACGTTCTCCACTCGGGGTCCACGCAGGCGTAGAAGTAGAACAGGTGACCGCCTGAGGTCTCGATGTCCCCGGTGTACATGCCGTCGGGTTGGTGTCGATGATGAGTCCGATGTTCTTGACGACCGGACGGACCGGGGTCGAGATGCGTTGCAGCGTGGGGACCACGGAGAAGTTGGCCTGGTACTGGTGGCTGAGGGGGATGCGGAGGCGCACGGTTCCTGTGGACGGCGTGATCGACTGCACGATGTTGACCTCGCCGCGTCCGACCCACGAGGCGTTCGCGCCAGTGTCCCACCGGGCGACGGGGTATCGGTCACGGACGATGACCAGGTCGTCGGTTGAGAACCCGTTCGATCCTGAGAAAGGGTTCGTGATTACCTCGGTAGCTCCACGGGCGAACCCCGAGCTGCTGAGATCAACCTCAGGGCCGACGGTGGACGACCACGAGATAAAGGGGCTGGCCACCGACAGGTCGCCGGAGTCCATCGTTTTCGTCACAACCCGTGCGCCATTGAAGTCGAGCGTGAGTGACTTACCGGTGATCGACAAGGGGTCGAGGCGGTAGGTCTTGGTGGCATCGAAGACGATCGTCGAACCGTCAGGCACGGCAGCGATGAGATCAGTCAACGCGGCGGTGTCATTAGTGCCACTCCCCGAGTTGGCATCACCCCCGGCCCAGTCACCCACGAGACCGTGCTCGCCGACGAAGAACACGCCCCCACGCGCGGAGCATAAGTTTCCTCAGCTACCTCTTGTGTGAGGAAGCCTGTGGTGCCTGCTGCGACACGGGCATCGACCGCGGCACGGGAGGCAGACCCCTCGGCGGTGATCTTCGATGCCACCGCCGAATCCGGTACCGCACCTGCCGTCACGTCCTCCAGGATTTGGGCTGCCTCATCACGGGCCGTGCGGGTCTCGTCCCGCAGGGTGGCGACAGCGTTCACCACGGCTGGGGTGTAGGCGTCGGGTCGTAGTCCTCGATCAACTCCTGCAGCGTGTGCGAACCTTCTGTCAGGACAACCGAATACCACTTCGACCGGTAATCCTTCGCCCCGAAGATCGCCTTCTGCACCTGGTACGGACCCTCAGGGAGCAACCCCGAGTCGTAGAAACCAGGGCGGACGGGTGCGTGGGCGGGTTGATGGGGATGACGGTGGGCGCCGAGTACACGGTCACCCCAGCGTTGTTGCGGTCCACCGGCACCCGAATCCACAGTTTCGAATCCCGCGGCGGGAACCCCCATCGGGGAGCTGATACACACCAGTCAAACGTCCGGACATGAACTTCCTTTCGAACAGGAGGGGGGTACCGCAGACGGGCGCCTTATGCGGGGGTGATGTTGATCCAGCAGCCAGACACTGACTGAGGTCCGCCATTCGAGGCATGCCACATGGTGAGTTGGTCGCCTGCGGCGACGGTCAACGACACTGTGCCGGTGAGTCCGACGCTGCCGACGTCGACACCGTTGCGTTGGATTTTGATGTTGCCGTTACCAGTCGCCGACCAGGTGAGGGTGACGTTCCCGGCGCCCTTCACGACGAGCGCATTGTTGGTGACCGTCGCCGGATAGGTGGGGTCAGAGGTGAACCCGGTCACCTGCACATACGGGAGGAACGAGTTCGATACTGACCCGTTCTGCATGCGTTGACGGGTGAACGTGACGAGGGTGGCGGTCGCGGCACTCGATGTTGCAGCACTGTTGGTGCCGGTCAGGGTGTGGCGGGGTCGGGATGTGGCTGTGCCAGTGACAGTCACAGTGTTGGCGGCGGCGAGCTGGGGGCGCAGGTCTGCGGTGTCGGCGACATTAATGGTTTGCAGTGCCGCCAGCGTGTAGCGTGCCCGCGCCGTACCGGTTTGGTCGGCAGCCACCGTTTGAGAAGCGGCTAACGGTACGCGTAGGCCACCCAGTTCGGTGGCCTGCCCCACGGTGGTGGTTTGGGTGGCGGAGATGGTGTGTCGTACCCTCACCACCGCCACAGACGTCACCTCGAACGTTTGGGAGGCATCCGCATTCACCGATCCCACCGATGGCACTGACGATGCTGTCGGCGCCACCACCATGTCTTGTGCTGCATCCAGCTCAATGCGTGGGCGGGTGACGACAGGTTGGGTGATGGTGATGTCTTGTGTGGCGGTCAGGGTGTAGAGAGTTGCCGTCGACGCTGCAGGGGTGACAGTGGTCGCTTGTGTAGCGTCGAGTGTGTAGCGGGCGCGGCCATCGCTGCTGGTGTCGGTGGTGATGGTGTTGGTTGCGGTCAGGGTGTAACGGGCACGCACCACACCCACACCAGCCACCACACCCGAACCGGTACCGGCTATGCCGACACCGAGTTTCCCGGACTGCCCCACCTGGACGGATTGCTCCGCATAGTCCACGCAGAGTCGGGCGTACACCACACCCGCAGCGGTGACGGTGATGGTGTTGCCGGACATCAACCGTTCTTTGGTGCGGGGCCGGCGGGTCCGATAGTGCGGGGCCGTCGGCAACCTCACCCCAGTGTGCCGGGCTTCCGGTACCACCACCCGCGTGTGGGGTGCAGCAGGTAGCACCACACCCACCCGCGGAACCGGTACCGCCGTAAACAGGTAGGGACGGTTGGGGACTGCCGTCACCACCCTGCCTGCCAGAACGATCATCTACGTGATGGTGATCGTGGGGGTGACGTCGATGGTGGCGTTCGCACTGACTGTGGTGGAGGGGATGGACAGTTTGTCCAAATAGGTGCCGGAGGTTTGCGCCGAGTACACGCCGGCCGCGACGACGGTGGTGGCGGGCACGTTGATCGACACCTTCGACCCGGTCATGGAACCCGACGCCGGAGTCCCCCAGGTCGTCTGCTGGCGGGCATACGCGGGGGTACCGCCCGACACCTCGGATGCGCCGGTGCTGCCGGGGTCGGCGGTGTGCAGGGAAATCCACGTTCCCTGCGCTGCATACGCATTGAGCAGGGCGGTTTTCATCGCGTTGGTGGCGAGTGCCATGTCATTCTCCTAGGTTGTAGTTGATGTCGAGGTGGAGGGTTTGTTCGGCGGTGAGGTCGACGTGTTCCCGCCCGTGATCGTCGATCCAATGTCGGGTGCCGTTGTCGTCGGTCCACTCAGACACGGCGGACTGCTTTCCCGTAGTAGAGGGGATATTCCTGGGTGGGGGTTTCGGGCATCGACACCGTGAGCAGGAAGTGGGTGGCCCGCCCGATGATGGGGGCCAGCGTTTCCTGTTGCACCACATAGTCGATGGAGGGTGGTTCCACCACGCCGGGGATGGAGATGATGGGGGTGGTGGCGTTCCGGACGGGGTCGCCTTCGAAAAAGTAGAGGGTCGATGCTGCACCGACCGGCCACGATGTGATGTTGCCGGAGGTGGCGTCGATGGGGTCGAGGGAGAAAACCAGGTCACTGTTCTGGTAGAGGGGGATTTCCGCTTTCGTTCCCTCCCATCCGAGGGTGACGGTGGTCATGGTGTCTCCTGTTCTGTGAGTTCATATCCGAGTGCCGCCAAAGCATCAGCGTGGGTGGCGAGGTCGGGGTTGATGGTCATCGCGAACGACTTCGAGTCAGTCGACAGGATCGGGGTCAAACCGTTGGCGGGGTCACCGTCGTAGTCGATGACCTGGCCACGCTCATCCGACAGGAACACCGACACATCCGGTTTCAGATGCGACCGCGAGACGGGAACCTGCATTCCCATGCTGGTGAGAATCGAAGTCATGTCAGGCACTTCCACCACCAACACCAACAGGAACCCATCCTCCGTGGAGTACAGGTTCGTGATCGGCGGCATATGCGGAAGAGCTTCAGCCACAAGGGTTGCTGGTTTCATACTCATCTCCAGAAGATCCAGATCACACCGGTAGCGCCGATACCGCCAGCGCCGAATGAGCCGGTACCGCCGTTCGAACCACCACCACCGCCACCACCACCGCCGGGATAGCCGCCCGGGCCGCCAGCTCCGCCGCTGTAGTTGAGGAAGCTGACACGGCCACCACCACCACCGCCACCACCACCGGCGCCGCCACACTTCGTTTGAGTTGCCGGCGACACGTTCGCGCCTGCACCACCGGGTCCACCGTTACCGCTAGGCGCACCTGCCCCCGCAGTCCCACCAGCGCCGAGAGGCGTTGACCCGCCCGCCAAACCATTCGTGCCGGAGTCTGCTAGTGTCCTGAGTCATTAATTCGTGTGCAGTAGTGGGCGATGGAGTCGAGGATCTGGTCAGCGGTCTTGACCCACACGTAGGGGCGGGGGTTGTCGTTCCAGGTCTCGATCCACGCTCTGATGTCGGCATTGAGTGCTCGTACGGTGCGGTGGGTGGAGCGTTGGAGTTTCTTGGTGGTCAGTTCGGCGAACCAGCGTTCGACGAGGTTCATCCAGGATGAGCTGGTGGGGGTGAAGTGGACAACAAACCGCGGGTGCGCGGTCAGCCATCGCTTGACCGCGGGTGTCTTGTGGGTGGAGGCATTGTCCATGACCAGGTGGACGTCGAGCTCGTCGGGTACCTCGGCGTCGATCTTGCGGAGGAATCCGATGAATTCCGTTGCGCGATGCCGTGAGTGAAGCGAACCGATGACTTTGCCCGACGCGATGTCCAACGCCGCGTACAGGCTGGAGGTGCCGTTGCGCACGTAGTCGTGGCTGGCCCGTTGCGGGGTGCCCGGGAGCATGGGAAAGATCGGCTGGGTGCGATCGAGCGCTTGGATCTGGGTCTTCTCGTCAACGCAGAGCACCAGGGCACGTTCGGGTGGGTTCATGTAGAGCCCGACGACGTCGCGGACCTTTTCGGTGAACATGGGATCTTTCGACAGCTTCCACGAATCCTGTTTGTGTGGAGCCAATCCGAACGCTCTCCATACACGCGAAACAGTTGACTGCGACATGTCGAGATGCTCAGCCATCGACCGAGTCGACCAGTGTGTCGCATTCTTCGGAGTGGTCTCGAGAGTTGCGGTGATCAGGTCTTTGATCTGCTCGTCGCCGACGGTTCGAGGTCGCCCGGGCCGGGGTTCGTCGAGCAACCCCTCGCAGCGGTGCTCGACGAACCGGCCTCGCCATCGCCGCACGGTACCTCGGTTGAGGCCGAGTCGTTGTGCCACTTCGGTATTCGACCCGCCATCTGCGGCAGCGAGAACGATTCGTGATCGCATCGCCAAACCCGAGGCCGTCGTTCGCCGACGCGCCCACCCTTCGAGCTCACGGCGCTCGTCATCGGTCAGAACAATATCCACTGCTCGCGGACCCCGGGTTGCCATTCCCCAGTCTATCAACCGAATGACAATTAATGACTCAGGACACTAGACCACCACCGCCGCCGTTCCCCGGCAGGGATGTGGTGGGTGAATAGCCGAACGATGTCGAGATCCCACCCTGCCCTGGGGTCGTGGTGATATGGGTGCCGAAACTGGACGGATTGCCATTCGTGCCAACGACGTAAGGCGTACTCGAATCCACTGATTCGGGGTCGAGTTGCTGGAAAATGTATCCACCGCCGAGGCCGCCAGCTGCGCGGGTGGTGGTACTGGAGGTGCCGTCCGAACCGTTCTTCCCACATCCGATGAGACCCACGATCAGTTCGGTGATGTTTTCAGGTTTCGTCCACGTACCCGACGTGACCTTGGTTTCCACGTTGTAGCCGTTGAGGACGGCGTCAGCGATGGCCTGGATCGTGTACTGAACCTCTTGCGGATCACCAACCGAACCGCCACCAAACCAGCCATTGAAAATGCCGTTGATGATCGACGCAATGTTCGCCGTCGCCGCATGAGCCAACAACCGGATCACATCAACCGGCTCACCCATATGCTTAAACTTCGGATTGAACTGGTTGTACGCGTAGTCATCCCAGAACGCCTGATCCGCATTCGCGAACTGCGACAGGCCTGACGTGGCACCGTTCGGGCGGTTCGCGGGCAGGAAGTATTTGCCCGGTACACCAGCACCGGGCTGATCTGGAGCTGTAATGGCTAACTCACCCCTTCGATCATGCGGGCCAACCGCTTAGCGTGGCCACCACCGTCGTAGTCCGTGGAATGCGCAGTGCCGAGATAGTTGCGGATGTCCTCCCCCGCACGCGCGAAATCGGGCCAGCGGAACGGATTCCACCACGGCTGCGCCACCGCCAGACGTTCAGCGGTCTTGAACGCCCAGGCGCGGGCGGCCTCGGGTGTGCGCACCGACATCCACCCGGTTAGGTCGGCGACCGTGCGCAGCGGTGAACCTAGCGGCAGGTCGGCGATCGGATCACCCGGCGCCCACTCGGTGAACCGAGGCCGCGGGACGTGCAGCGCCCCGGCGATCCCGGACCGGCCGTGATGCACCGGCGTGTGCGGGTCGCCCAGCGTCGCGACGGCGAGCACCTGATGGCGAGGCCGCCGAGGCAGGATGTCGCGCGCGTACTTCACTGCGACCGCCGCGCCCGCACTGTAGCCGCCGACGACCACGAGTTCGCGGGATTCGGTGACAGCTCGATCCAACGCTGCCGCGCCGATCGCTTTCGACTCCTCATACGACAGGTCGCCCATGCCGGTCGCCGGGCCGAAGTCGGCCGGGTACGGCACATACGTGAACTTCACCTTGCGGGGGTCGAGCGCGCGGCGCAGCGCCTCCGACGCGGGGGAGCCGCCGCGGGGTGCCCAAGTTCCGTCGACCCAGAGAAGTTCGATCATGACCGTCCTGCCCACCATGCTCGGATCTCGTCGCGCCACACTTGCCATGGCCGGCGGAAGTCGCCTGCCGCCCAACGGTCACGGCGGGTCTTGTACTGCAACACCAGCAGCATCACCAGGAGCGCGAGCATCATCACGGCGCCACCCGAGTACAGGATGAATCGAATCCACGCCCGCCCCGGATAGTCAGTACCCGCCCACACTGACGCCGAGATCTGGAGAAAGACCAGCGACATCAGGGTCGACTTGCCTAGGTAGATGAGTGACACCCGCTCCTTCCACCAGTACTGCCATGCGGCGTAGCAGATGGTGTAGACGGTGGCCAGCACGGCGAGCACCACAAGTGCCCAGTCGGCTATCAGCTCCACTAGTTCAGCCTTCCGAAGATCAGCTCGGCCCAGTGGTTGCGTTCCAACTGGTCACGAAGCTCCCGCTGTACCGGCCGCGCCCGTTCGGCGAGCCGTGCGCTTTCGGACCGGGCTTCTTCGGCCGATCGCGCGTTTCGCTTCGAGCGCGCATCAACTTCGTGCGCGCTCGCCCCCTTGGTCTTGAATCCCCACATCAGTTGGACTCCAAGCTCTCTCGCAGTGCCTTCGACTGGCTCGCGATGAGCTGGCCGGCGACATTCCACTCGGCCATCGTCTGCGCGTTGCGCGCGTTGGTCTCGAGGAGGTCGGCGATGGTCTTGGCGTCGCGCTCGGCCGCGGTCTTGTAGATCGAGATCTCCGATCCCCATACGATCCAGCCACGGGCGAAGGCGATACCGAGCACGAGCGCCATGCCGACGACGACCCCCACCACGCCGATGTCACTCAGCGCGGCGGGGTTCATCCAAGCGCTGGCGCTCGAGGTCACGGTCATCGGCCGAGGTTGACTTCGCGCTCGACGCCGTCAGCGGGAAGCTCAATACCTGCCAACACCTTCGGTGTGACCTGCGGGCGGGTGAACAGGAATCCGAGAGCAATCGTGGAGACCGCGAGGATGGCGCCCTGTTGCTGCTCGCTGAGGTTCAAGCCGAACGCAACGACCAGCGGCACCGCGGTCTGAACGACCGCGACGAGCGCCGGGTACACGCTCTCCTTCACCGAGATCACCACGAGCAGACCGAGCACCGCGTTGACCGCGGCCATGAACACGCCCTGAGTCTCGGTGGGGATGTTGAACCCGAACGTGGTCAGCAGAACCAGGATGGCTGAGACGAGGGAGGTCCAGGCGGCGGGCTCGCGGCCGAGGACAAGACGAGGGGTGGGTACAGACATGACGAGAACTCCTTCTGTGGGTGCGGCTCAGGCCGCGATGAGGTCGACTGCTTCGACGGCCAGCGGGATGCCGGCCGCGTTGACGAGAGTGAGATCCTTCGCGGCGTCGCCGATCTTCTTCACCGCGCCTGAGGGGTCCCACTCGAGGACGCCGTGCTCGAACGCCTGACGCTTGCCGCCCGTGCCGTTCGAGATCTCGTCCGACGTCGGCCAGCCGAGCGGGCCCTTCTCGTAGCCCTCGAGCGCCCAGCGCTGGCCGATGACGCCCTTCACGACGTGGTGGTCCTTGCCGTCCTTGCGGTAGAGCACGCCACCCTGGAACGCCATGACTGCGCCGTCGGCGAGCTTGGTGAAGTCGCGCACCGGGAAGCCGAGTTCGCCGGTCTCCCACTTGCGCTCGGCGTACGCCTCGAACAGGCCGCCGTGCGGGATGGCGTGCGCGCCGGTCGCCGGGTGAAAGTAGATGTGCGCGTTCTCGTACTCGACGAACCGGCCCTTACCGTCGCGGCCGACCTTGCGCTCACCCCCGGCGCCGGGCTTCGCCTTACGGACGCCGACCCACGGATTCTCCTTGGCCTCGAGCTCGATCATGTTCATGACCACGAGCGGCTTATCCGGTGCCTGGAGGAGCCGCTGACGGAACAGCTTCATGTCGAGGTTCCCGGGGTCCCACTTGCCCTGGATCGCGCCGTACTCCTTGTGCGCGACGACCTTGTTCCACGGGTTGCCGAGGCGCTTGTTGATGGCCCGGACGACCTTCAGGTATGCGCCGTACTGGGCCTCCGACCATGCCGCGGTGCCGTTGTGTGCGGCCTCGATGCCGATCGTCACGGCGTTGCCGTTGTTCGCGGGGATGCCCGGCCACGAGCCGGTGCCCGCGTGCCATGCGACGCCGACGCCGCACAGCGTGACAACACCGTTCGGCGCGAGGTGGAGTTGCGACGCGAGCCCGAGAGACGAGTGCTGCGCGATACCCCGCGGCGTCTCGCCGAACGAGCCGGTGTGGTGCATGAACGGACCCCAGATAGTGCCGAAGTCGCCGTGCCCGCGTTCGAACGCGCCGGGATAGATGTCAACCTTCAGGCCCTCGGCGCGCAGCACGTCGGGAAGCCAAACGGGATCAGCCATAATTGCCTCCTGTGGGCATGGGTGAATCCCCACACCCGAACGGGTGCAGGGTGAAAAGTTCTGTTGGGTTAGAGAGCTTCGGGGTTGATGCCGGCGTGCGGGGAACCGTCGAACGTTCCATCCGCCTTGCGGCGCTTCACCTCCGCGGCGAACGCCACAGCCTCTGCCTGCACCACCCGCTCCTGCGTATTCGCCTGGCGGGCCTTCATCTCCTCCACCTTCGCCAGATAGTTCTGATGCTCCTCATCAGCCAGCCGGGCGATCCGCTGCTCATACGTTTCATCCGGCTCATGCGAGTCGTAACACCACTTCCCCGCAGCCTTCGACGCCTCCAAGCTGTCCCCCGGTTCATAGTGCTTGATCGAATCCGCCACCAGCCGGACACCGCACTCCACCAGATGGCGGGCAACATCCACCCAATAGTCGGGTCCCATCACCAGCGGGGCACCCACCACACCAGGCAGGCCGATAAACAACACCGACACCGCCTGCGCTTCGGCTTCACGTTCCTCATCGGACATGTCAGCCCACTGCTTGAAAGACACTGTGCCCCCTCTCCGGGGGGCCAAGCCCTACCCGGGAATGTCTAGTACGTAACGGGTCTTTCCGTAATCCCAGATCCGCGGGATCTTGTTCTCCGCCGCGGCCTGCTGCTCGGTCCACGACTCGTCCCACAACAGGTTTGGGTCGTTGCGGAACCGCTTCAGGCGGAACAGGAACTTGTGCACCCGTTCGCCACGGAAGTAGTAGGTGTAATCCGGTCGCAGCTCGCCATCTTTGATGAAACCGCACTGCTCGTACAGGCCTCCGTCAGAGACGGCGTGGTCGGCGAATGTCACCACCCGTTGTGGTTGCATCGCAGCGACAGCGTGCTTCAGCAGCCGCGAATGCCCACCCCGCACGATCACCGAGGTGGCGAACCGCACCAACTCCACCTCAGTCTTGGTGCGCCACTTCATGCACATCACCGCGACCAACTCGCCACCATCGCGCAAACCGAACGCTTCACTCATTGCGGTCGCACCCTGAATGTGGTTGGCCTCGAGGAAGTCGCGGACCTCCACCCGATCTACCGCGGTCACGGTGAGACTGCGCGCATTCAGCCGGCGTTCCTGAGACACGCCCAGCTTGCGGGCGATCATGCGTTGGCAGATGTCCCGGCGGTCACGCCAGTCGTCTTCCCACACAGTCACCATCTGGATGCCCTTGTCGGCGCACCGCTGCCACTTCCGCTGGTGGTAGTGGCGGTCCTTCCCGGCGTCCTCCGAATGCCAGTACAGGCCGTTGAACTCGACCGCGATGTTCTTCGACGGGATGTAGATGTCGAGTTCGTTGGGTGCGATCACCGACCGCGTGCTGGTGACCACGTCGCCGGTGAGCGTCCGCACAAAGTCGGCGACCTCGATTTCGGCTCGAGAAATGTGCTTCGCACAAGCGGGACACCCGTTGCCCCGCCCTCGGTCCTTCGGTGCAGCCCACCACATGTGCCCGTCAGCGCACACCCACTGCAACTTCGTGTTCGACCCCGCCGACGTGACACCAAGGGCGGGGTCCACGAGCTGTCCGCGTAGCTCCTCGCTGAGCGGATTGGCGGTTGCTGCGTTCGCTGCATAGCTGGTGCCGCGGTGTGTGTACGAGCAAGCCTCGCATTGCACCGCCTCGCCCCGGATTCCTTTCGGCGTTCGCGAGAACTCCGTCCCGCAGGTGGAGCAGTTCCACCATGCCGGTTCCGCGGAGCCGCGGCTCACTCCCTCCGGGGTGTGCGGGTTGCGATCTGACCACCAGGCGGCGATCGGATAGTCCGATAGTGGATCTGACTTGGCAGCGGCCCGTGACCGTGCGGACGCCGCACCGGTCTTATCTGAGAGCCGGTAACACCGTGGGCATCCTGAGCCGTTGCTCCGGTTCTTCACCGTCGCCCGCCACTCATGCCCACACGTTCCACACCGCCACGCTGCTTTGTAGTTCGACTTCGCCGACACCGAAGTGTGCGGCTTCTCGTCGATCCACTCACCTTGCAGGTGGACAGCGATCCGGGATGCCGTGGCCGCGTTGCCGCGGTTAACCTCAGCGCCCTGCTTACCAGCACACTTGCGGCACCACTTCCGCAACCGCCGAGACGACTGCGACTCCTGCCACAGATTCCCGCAGGAACGGCACTCCCACCACCCCGACTGGCTGGCCGGCACCTCGAGGTGCCCTCTCCCGTCGTTGAGATCGATCCGCCATTCGGCTACATGCTCTGGGGCTAGTGGTGCTCGCTTATTCGCCACCCCAACAGGATAACCTGCTATCCGAAAGTTTCCGTTAGAACAGGCCGAGCTCCGACGCAGCAGTCGCCAAACCAGCAATCTCACGCATCAAACGAGTCATCGGGTCCTCATCCTCACGCGGACCAAACTCGAGTTCCCACTGCGCAAAATGATCCGCCGACCACTCCAACTTCGCCGACATCACCCGCTCAACATGAATCTCACGGCGCGTATCACCAGCCACCTCAAACGAACCACGATCACCCTTGTAGAGGTGGCCATACCCAGGCCAACCCACCACATACGGAGTCAACGCCGTCACCTTCACCTTGGCGTTCTTCTTCCGCGCCGTCGCCACAATCCCCGCACGAATCGCCATCACCGACGACAGCGTGTACGCCTTCCCCGGCAGGTCAAGGTGATACTCCTTGTAATGCGACGACCCGGACTGCGCAATCCGATGAGGCAACTTCACCGAAATCCACGCCAACACCGTGTCCGTATAAAACGGCTTCAACACCGCATCGATGGCGCCACCTTGCGCGCCAATTCCGTAGCCGCCGATATTCAGGTTGGATGTGACGAGGTCGCCGACCGTCTGGATGCCAGCGCTGATGAGTTCGTTCACTCCGGGGGCTGATTGTCCGCCGGCGTTGATGATGACGCCCTTGGATGGTGTTGTGGTGAATTCGGTTTCGATGCCGGAGTCTGCGGGGAAGTGGACGAACGGGAAGCCTTTGGGGGTGCCGAACATGTCTTGGTAGAACTTTGACGGCCAGGTGGGTGCCCCCGTCAGCTCGGTTTCGGCGTCTTCGATGAAGTCGCCGATCAGTTGGCGGATGGTGCGGGTGAAGCCGTCGAAGATGGTGCCGCCGTTGGCTGCGCCTTCCATGTGGCCGGATTTGTCGACGATGTCGACGACCAAGGCTCCGTCCTTGATTCCGGTGAGGAAAGCTCCTGGCCATGGTTCGGGGTCGCCTTTGCGGTAGCGGCGGGTGACCACGGACAGTTCGGCGTCCTTCAGGATCATCTCTGCCCGGTCATGCCACTTCCCCCACCTGGACATGAACAGCGACCACGTTGTGCCGGCGGCCATGTCTTGGAGGAAGGTGGTGGGTTTGATGACGATGTCCCAGTTCGACATGTCCAACCCGTCCAACCAGGTGGAGGGGTTCATGGGGTCGTCTGGGATTTGCCAGATACTCGAGTTGATGCGCCACAGCTGCAGCAGGAGCGCTGTTTTCAGCACCCAGATGGAGGGTCCGGCCAACAGGAAGATGCGGGGGAACTGGAAGATGGCGGGCAGGAACGGATTCGACCAGACGTCGATCCACTTCAGGTTTTCGTAGTCGGTGAGGAATGTGACGTGCAGCATCCGCTGCCCCATCCCATCCTTCTTCACCGTCTTCTCGTCATAGCGGCCCGTGACACGGATACCGTTGTGTTCCACATCGATGTGGAAGAACTCGCCCTCACCACGCTTGATGCGGCCGATGTCGTCGTTCATCCACTGCGCCACCGGATGCTCGAATGGGATCGACAGGGTGATGGAGCCGGTGTCGTTTTCCTTGTCCTCCACCGCCAGGTCAGCAACCTCCAATAGGAGGTGCTGTAGCCGTTGGTGGCCGTCGAAAATGAACACCCCCGGCTGGGTGCGTTGCATCTTCGCCAGACGGCGTTCCTCCGCCGCCGTAACCTCCCAGATCGCTTCACACTTCTCCTGAAGCGTCAGGGTGTCGTAGTCGATTACAGGTGCAGTCATGACAGTCCCGGCATCTCAAGTCCGACAGGGCGAGTCCACAGACGCGGCTGATGCAGCTCAGCCCGGGCACCACCCGCAGGGGCGTTGGTGTAGGAGATCGGCAACAAGGTGGGCGGCGTGTATGGGGGGATGTCGTGAATGATCCACTGCCCGTTCATCCGCCCGAGGAAGTTGGAGCCGGTGAACGTCATCGCATGCAGCTTGCGGCGTTCCCGGGTGATCCGCACACCCTGATCGCTCGATGTGATCTCGGGTAGGGCGACCGTCCGCGCCGCGTACGGACCTGACGGGGCGCGCTGCCCCCGCTTGCCACGCCACGACGGATCAGGCAACGTCCACTTCCCGCGCGTCAACACCCACGTCTGCCGCAACGGAGTGTCCGTCGGATTCGACACCAGAATCGTCCCCGACCCCGACGTCCCCGAACCCTCAAACACCGTCACCTCTTTGCCGGAATCCCACAACGGCATCGGCGCCCGCAACTCATACGTGATGTCATAAAACTGCTGCGTGTACGGGTCACGCTGGGTCTTCAACTCGGGAGCTTCCCGAAGCTGCATCGTCAAACGACGCTCACCCGACAGATCCGACCCCACCTCAACCTGAGTGTGCTGAAAGTTGGCATCCCACTCATCCGGCTGGGCTGCGAAATCCATACGGAAATCAGACTCAAGACGCCCGATCTCCGTCTCATCCGACAACGCATCCGACACATAGAAACCGAGGGTCATGTCGCGGGGCAGATACCGCACCCCACCGAACACGACACCCATCTCCGTGTCCTCCACCCACTGCGTTTCCACGGGAGAATCGATGAGACCTTCCACCCCACCCTCACTGAGGGTGAGGCCGGCATGCCGTTCGATGCCGTGGACAGGCCACCGCATCCCCGACGTACCGATAAGGGTGATCTGCATCCCCATCTAGCGGCCTCCGCTCATAGCCTTGTGCCGTGCCCGCTGCTGGCGGCGTTCCCGCTCGTAGTAGGCGCGTTCGTCTCGCAGGGTGACGTTCGTTGTCCCGCCGTCCATTGCGGAGATCACGGAGATGAGTTGGTCCAGCTTCTCAACGAGGACAGCCGGGGCCGCCCCGCCACGGTCGAGTGAGGCTTTCAGATCCCGCGGATCGAACGGCAGCGCAGTTTCCTTGTGCCCCAGCCCGTTGAGCATGATGTTCGCACCCTCGTGGATGACACCACCCCGCTCGTACCAGCCGGCGTTGACGTGGTGATCCTTCGCCTTCAGCGGGTCGCCGTAACGGTCACCCACATATCGGTCATAGGCTTCGCCCTGCACCCGCGGATCGGGTGACGAATCCGGCAGATACTGGTCCTTCGTCGATCCCAAGAACTGGGGCAGACCGAACGCCCCCGACGACGGATTTGTGGCGGTCGGATTCCAGCTGGACTCTTTGTTGATGATCCAGTCGGTGGCCTCCCACGGAGGACCCTGACGCCACGCCTCACGCAAACCGGACCGGAACGCGTCCTTGATCGCATTCCCCGTCGGCGCACCACCAGCAGCCGTGCCGCCGAGGTCTTCGCCAGGACGAGGCTTCACCGTCCCCGGATCAGTCACACCCGGGCGGGCACCCACCGACGGAGCCGACTGGGCAGAACGCTCAAACTCCTGCTTCTTCGCCAACTCCGCCGACTCATAGCGGGCCTTCATCCCCGCCATATCCGAGTCGTACTGGGCCTTCAACTCATCCGAACGTCGCTTGTTCAGATCCTTGTCGAGCTTCTGCGCCTGCAGAGCCTTCTTATCGGCCTCGTACCGTTCCTTACGGGCAGCCTTCTCCTGGTCGTACTGCTGCTTCCGTGCGAGCTTCTCGTCCTCGTACTTCTGCTTCAACCCCAGAGCAGCCGACGGATCAGACCCCGCCTCACCCGGCTTCGGTGTCTTGCCCGTCGCAGAGTCATACTTCGACTTGGCCTCCGCCACACGGGAGTCGTACTCCTGCTTCTTCGCCAGCTCGTCGTTCTCAAACTTGTGCTTGAGATCGTTCAGCTGACGTTCGTAGGTGGCGCGATCGATCTTCTTGAGCGTGAACTGGTTCTCGAGATCTTGCTTCTTGCGGTCGTAGTCCTGCTTCCGAGTCAGCTTCGCGTTCTCATAGTCGGACTTGAGGGAGTCCTTCGCCGCGTCATACTCGGCCTTCGCCCGCTCACGCTCCTCCGGCGACACCTTCGTCCCCGAACCCGATTGCTGCTGCGAGTTCTCGTATTCAGCGAGGGCGCCCAGGATGCCGGGGGTGTCGTTGATGGAGAACACCTTGAGCATGTCCGCGATCTGCTCGGACACGAACGTGTTCGCCACGGCACCGAGGCGGCCCGAAATGCTCTTATCCCCAGTGCTACTGCCCGAGGTGCCTGAACCGCCTGTGGCGTCGTATCCGCCCGGGCCGGTCTGCACCCACGTCCCATCCGGACGCTGCACCCAACCACCCGAATCAGAACCCGGATCAGTCCACGACGGATCAACCTTGATGAACGCATGCTCAGAAAACTGCGGATCATCAGCCCCCACAGAGCCGCCCAGCATGCCGCCACCGTTCTGGCCGCCCATCTCAACGTTCGTCCCATCCGGGAGAGTGCCGGCAGTATGCCCACCCCCGGCGCCGCCGTTGTACCAGCCGAACCGCATATCCCCAGACGACCCGCGACCCAACTGGCCACCCATCTGCTGAATCTGCGCACCCATCGTGGCAGTGGTGAAACGCCCACCGAACGGGTCCAAACCGGCAGCCTTACGGGCGAACGCACTCATGGCACCAGAGCAGTCGCCCCAGTTCACGCCACCCCACACATACGGGGAGCCCGTCAGCGGGCCGGACGCACCCTCACCCTCAGCGAGGCGACGCAGAATGCCGCCGTCAGCGAACCGGCGAACACCATCAACGCCAGCAGCCTGCGCCAAACGCTTGACACCACCACCAGCGATAGCACCCAGCAACCCCGAAAGGCTGTTCGGCACATTCCCATCCGGAATGAGCTGGTAACCAAACATGTCCGCGACTGTCGCGAGAATGCTCGTCGACCTGGACCGCTTCCCCGGGGCCAGAGGAATGAACGCCTCACCACCAGTCTCAGGTTCAGCCCACTGCACCAGAGTGTTCGGGCGCGCCTTCTCGATGACCGCCTGGTTCGGCAACTTCCCATTCGCATACTGCTCGAGATCCCGAATACCGCCCTGTGCGTAGCGGCGAACCGAGCCGTCAGCATTGTTCGCCAGACCGGGACCGCGCCACACCTGGCCACTCGGGGTAGTGTCGCCGAGGTTGAGACCACGAGTCTGCACATTGATGTATGCCTGACGCTCCCGGGCGGCCCGATCTAGCTCAGTGTTGATGAGACCGAGCTTCTGCATAATCGCAGCGATCTCCATATCCACCTTGGGATTCGCGGTGGTCTGCGAGAGGGTATTCAGCTGCTCCATCGACACGGCTTTGCCCTGCAGCAACTGGTCAATAACTAGCCCAGCAGCCGGCGACACAGCGGTACGATCCAGCCCTTCAAGCGCTCCCCGGGCCTCACTATTTCGCAGATCGAACATAGCCTTGTCGAGGTCGACCTTCGGGTTCGCCCGCAGCGCATTCAGCACGGCGATGTTCTGCGTAACCATCAGAATCTTCGCCCGAGCATCCGCATCATCCGCAGTGATCTTCACCTGATTGGTGTTCGGAATCCGCTCAACCGTCGCACCCAGCCGCTCCAGCAGACCCTGCGTCTCCTTGGTAACCGCCGAACTGTCGATCGTCATCGTCTTCTGGGTCGGCATGTCATTCCACTTGGCGGAGATCGCCGCCAATTGCTGGACCGCCTCAGGGGCACCCTTCAGGGCCACCGTCACTTCGACGTCATCAAGACCGAGTTTGTCTGCAGCGGCACGGATCTGCTCACCAGTCAGGCCATACTGCCGCGCCAACTGGGCGAGAGCCTCCTGGTTCTGACGATTCCGCTCCGTCATATCAGCACCCGACGCGGCAGCATCAGTTGTGGCGTCCACAATGTCCACCAGCGATTGCCGGAGCGCAGCACCATTCTTCGTTGCCGTGTCGATGCCCAGCTTCTGACTCAGGAGCGCCGCACCGAACCCCTCAGACTGGTTGATAGCCTCCTTGGTCGAGTCAGCAACCTGACGCATCACGTCGTTGTGACGGGCAATCGCCTCACCCTCAGTGCGGGCGGGGTTCAACGCATCGAGCGCCGACTTCAGCGCCCGTGTCTTCTCCGCCGCGGTCGACGTCTTGTCGCCCAGGACGCGCATTGCCTCGCCGAGTTCGGAGACGCCAGGCGCCACGCGCCCAGCCGCCTCGCGCTGGCGCATGAACTCATCACGGATCTTCGAGAGCTGGCCCGCCGCCATGATGCCGCCCTCGCCAGTGGCGGCAAGTCGGTCACCAAGCAGCTTCCACTGTCCGTCGGAGCCGTACAGAGAGCGGGCGACTTCTTCGTTGGACATCCCGAGATCGCGGATCGCCTTTTCAGCCGCCATGGCTCGCTCGGCGTTCTCATTCAGCACTTCGTTCGAGCCGGATGCCATCTTGAAGAGGCCGCCGACCTCTTTGAGCTGTTCCCACGTCGACTTGTGCTGATCGGCGGCAGTGCTCAGCGTCTTCTGGTACGCCCCAACCTGTTCCGCAGCCTTGGCCCAGGTGTCATCGTTCATGGCACCGCGGGACTCACGGAAAGCGGCACCCATCAGCCTCTGGGACTCCGCAAGCTCCTTCACCGCCTGCGACTGAGCCTTCGCCTTCTGCGTCGCATCGGCGTGAGCCTGCGCGCCCATCATCAGATATGCGGCACCAGCCATGAGCGCGATATTCAAAGGGCCGCCCAATGCCGCAGACAGTCCACCGGCCGCCCCACGTAGTGCGCTGAGTCCGCCGGAAGCGGCCATTCCCGCGTTGGCACCAAGGACGCGGATATGGGCGCCGGCCGTCGAGAGCTGCGGGTTCGCCTGCCGGATGTAGCCAAGCGAGGTCCGATAGGCGTCGGTGAAGTTGCCGATTGCCGGACGCACACCGCCGAACGCCGTTCCGACACGACTGATTCCCGTATGCATCGGGCCGAGCGCCGTCGTGACGCGCCCCAGGATTGCGGGCACGGTTCGGAACGCCAACCACGCCGCGAGCGCTGCGGTGACGTAACCCGGATGCGCCTCCATGAGATCGCCGACAGTCTGAAGCACCGGGGCGAGTCCTTGCAGAATCCCCGACGCCGTCTGGACCGTCGCCAGGAACACCTGCCAGCCGCCGACGCCGAGCGACGCAGACGCTTCCGCGAGTGCCGCCCCAATCGTACGCGCTGCAGGACCGAGTTCCATCAGTGAATCCCACAGCGCCGTAAAGGTTTCGGCCGCTCGATCAAGAGCTCCCGAGCCCTCGAGGGTTGCATACAGACCCTTGAGCTGCGGCACCCACTGGTCGAAGATCTTGGCGTCCGCGGCGAGCGCGAAATCCTTCATCTTCGGGGTGAGATCGTTTACTGCTTCGGTCAGGCCGACAACGCCGCCCTTGGCGCGGAGAAGGAACGGCTCCATGCCCGCAGCCGACAGGCGGCCCATCGCGGTCCGGAAGTTGGCGAGCTTCGCGGGAAGGGTCTCGCCCATCTCCTTCGCGAGGTTGCCGGTGCCCTGGTTGATCGCCGTGACGACCTGGTCGAACGAGATCTTGCCCTCTTCGCCGAGGGTGCGGACCTCGGCAGTCGTCTTGCCGATCGACTTCGCAATGAGGTCATAGATCGGCACGCCGCGCTGGGCCAGCTGCAACGCCTCCGAGCCCATCAACTTGCCCGACGCCTTGATCTGCATCATCACGAGGCCGATGTCCTGCGCCGAGGCGCCAGAGGCCGCAGAGATGTTCACCAACGCCTTCACAGCGTTGTTCATGTCGTCGCCCGCCGCCACGCCAGCACCGCCCAGCATCGCTGCTGCCGCCGCTGCATCAGCCAGCGAAGTCGAGGTGCCGGTGACGATGTCATTCAGATCGGCAAGCTGACGCTTCGTGTCACCGGCCGACAGCCCCATATTGCGGAACTGGATGTCCGCCTTCTCCAGGGTGGTGATCCGGTTGTAGCCTGCCGACAGGGCATCCTGCAGCACCTTCGATGCTGCGCCCGCCGCCTTCGACACGCCAATCCCCAGCGCCGTGCCGAGGGCGGTGGACATCGTGTGACCCATGCGACGCCCAGTGTCACCAGCGCCGCGTTCAGCACCATTGAGCGCGTTACGGATGCCAGGAGCGATACGGCTCGTCTCTGGAACGATGGAAATGTAGGCAACACCTAGCTCCGTGGCCACGCTGCCACCCCCTTTGCTTGCCGCCAGAAATGACGAACACCCAGAGGCTCATGGCCTTAGGGGTGTTCGTTGAGTCCGTATGTATGCGCTGTTTCTAGGCCTTTCGACCGAGGTACTCGATCGCGCTTCGCAGCACGTTCGGGTCATCCTTCAGTAGGCCAATCCGCGGTTGCACGATCCGCAGAGGAATCCGCGGACGCACTGCCCGCAGGTT
>NZ_FNLM01000006.1 GCF_900105725.1 Gordonia westfalica | reverse complement strand
GCAACTCGAGAAAACTACTCGCGCTTCCCGACGTCTAGCAGTTGGCGTTGGCGAATCGGCGACCCGGCACATACGCCGAGTCGACAGTCCGGCCATCCAACTGCACCTGACACTGCGCCGACCATCCACGCGTCTGCATCGACGAACCGATGAGCTGACGGCCGGGTGAGGTGAACGCCCGGTGGGTGTGGTAGCGCGGCCCGGACCCGATGTTGATCAGTGTGGGCTGGAACACCACATCTTTGGCGACGACGAGACGTCCGCCGGCCGCGTAGTAGGCGATGTCGTTGCGTGGGTGTCGGAGGAGAAGAAGTAGCGGACGTGTTCGCCGGGGAAGGCGATGGTCGGGGTGATGTCGCGGGGTGCGGCGTCGGCTACTCCTGCGCCGAGGGTGGTGGTGAAGAGGGCTGCTGCTGCCAGGGCGATGGCGCGTTTCATGGGGTTCTCCGGGTTCGTAATCACCGCAGACGGTTCACCACCTGCGGTGAGTAGCTTAAAGCTTCCTGAGTGTCCAGGAGGCGGTTCACAATCTGCCAGAACCGGGTGAGGCTGATGCCGAACTCGTCTCGCACCTTCTGCTCGAGGTTGCCGGCGTAGTTCCATCTCCGCCCGGCCAGGTCGAGCATCGCCTTCTCTTCGTCCGTCATGCGACGTCACTCCACGACCAGTCACCCTCGGTCGCCGCTTCGATCTCGGCGACCTCGATCGGGTCCAGGTGTTGCATCCGCGTCCACGCCGTCTGCTCGTCCACCCACAGATGCTCAGCGAGCTCAGGCAGTGACGGGTGACGAAGCCAACGGAAGGCGTCCACCAACTGCGGGAGTGTGATCAGCCGGCGAGCCGTCTCACGCTCAATCGTGTCCTCATCAGCGTCAGGCATCTCCCGGTGCAGCAGCTCGTGGGTGAGGGTGCACCGTCTCTCCGCTTGGGTGAGGCCGCGGTGAATCCAGATGGTGCGCTCGCCGTTGAGCCCCATCGTTCCGGGTGAGAGTCGCTGTGTGCAGTCGATCGCGATGTGCGGGTAGTCATCGCGGGCTGACCGCCAGGGATGCCAGTTCATGTCCGAAATAGGAACATGCACCTCTGACAGAAACGGCCCTGACCTCGAATAACATCAATGAGATTCGTCAGGGTCTTGGGGTTTGAACCGTGGGTTCCGCTTGCGGGCGGCCTTCGCATCCTCGGGCCGCTCAGGTTTGGGGACTTGATTCCGGGAAGGCAAGGCTGTGACCTTGCCGCCGGCTGTGGTCTTCTGCTCTTCACTCGCTTCGCCCGGTGCTCCCGGCGACGCGGGCGAATCAGTTGGTAGGGCATCGGAATCCTCCAGGCTCTCGGACGGTCGGCGATCTGCCGACGCGTCATCACCTGTGAGCGAAGCCGCCACCCTCCGTGCTAGCCGCCGATACTTGCTCGCGGCTTTCCGGGCTTCGGCCACAATCTCCTGCGCCGTCGCGTCATCTACCTGATGGAGACCAGTGCGCCCAAGAAGTCCCGCGGACTGCTCGACCAGTCCAACGAACGTAAAGACGTCCTCGAATGGGATATCAAGTTCGTCGATATTCGGAACCGCCTCGACAAGTAGGTGAGCTGCTAAAGCGATCTGCCGATGGTCGTTCGGTGTAATCGCCTCCGTAGGCAGCTCGCCGTCCTCGATGTACCCGATGTCAGTTAGTACGGCCGAAATGATGTCCGCGTAGTTGGCGCCGGTGATCTCTGAGATCGCACGGAGAGTGGCGACTTCGGGGAGCTGCTTCAACCCGCGCTTCTTCCACGAGTTGACAGTCTGCGGGATGCTACCGATCTGGCGTGCGAACGCCGCCTCGGATGCTCCCGTCCTGTCCAGGTGGGCCTGGACGAACTCCCACAATTTGCTCACGACTCAGAGCCTGCCGTCCGAGTATGAACGTCGCTAGTCATTCGCTCACCCATCCGTCTACCCCACAACGGCCGGAATTGGCGTTTTGCCGTTGACCGTTTCATCCAGTGTTGGACGCCATCATATCCGCTGGCTGCGGAACTACAACGCTGTGATTACTTGCGTAAGCGTCTACCAGTGTCGTATGTTTTATCCATCGACAGTTGACACCAACCCGTTGACCATGGAGGATGAAGTGGCGTCATACAAACGATGGCCGAAAGGCAGTTGGATGAAACTCACATCCGGGGACACTCTCCGAGCACTGATGAACCAGCGCGGATTTTCGATGGCCAGGCTTGGGCGGTATGCCGGATGCTCAAAGAGCTTCATTGGGCACCTCTGCGCCGAGAACAAGACCACGTGCACACCGCAGTTGGCCGAACGCATCGCGGAGGCTCTCGACGTGCCTCTGCATCTCCTTTTCGTGGAGCACGCATCCGCTAGCAATGGACGTAATAGCAATCAACGGCGGGTGGTCGCGTGATCGAGCACCCGCGGTCGGTTGTCCGAGCACTCGTTGCCGACTTCGTAGATCACTCCCGTGCTGACCGCTGCCGGTGCGGGAGCGCGCAGGCCCCCTCCCTCTCGCAGGAGCCCGCGCAGGCCGGGGCGGGGGGAGCCGCCCCGGTCACCAAACCAGTAGAGGGAGTGAACCGATGAGCTACCCGAGCTATCTGCCCGGCGAGCCGGTCGCCGCTGCCGATCAGTTGTCAGCACTGAGAGATGACCTCGAGCAGCAAGAGTCTGTCATCGAGCGAGGTCTCGAGTCGTTCATCGAGATAGGCCGCGCCCTGGCGAAGATCCGTGACGATCGCCTTTATCGGCACGAGTATGCGTCGTTCGAGGTGTACTGCCAGAGCCGGTGGAACCTTAGCCGTAAGCGGGCCTATGACCTCATGAGTGCGGCGACCGTTGTTGACGGCATGGAAGCCGCCCTGGAGATGGCGACGTCACCAATTGGTGACACACCGGCACTTCCGGCCAATGAGGGGCAGGCGCGGGAGCTGACAGGCCTTGACCCCGCTGAAGCCGTGGATGTTATGGCGAAGGTCAACGAGGCCACCGGGGGTAGGCCGACCGCGGCGGCGATCCGTAGCGAGATCGGCAGCCGCCGGATCGATCCGGAACCCGACATCGATGCCGAGGTTGAGGCCGAGCCGGTCGAGATCGCCCCCGGCTTCACCGATGCCGCCCTCGCTGAACTCAACGCTCCCACGCCGACCCCCGCACCGGCACAACCGGCCACGCCGAAGCGTCGGCCCATCACAGATGCTTTCGACTCCGCGACTTTCAACCTGAAGCGCGCTGTCGAATCGGTCAACCGGCTCGCCGCCGACGACCGCCTGAAAAGGAACAAGGACCAGATCAAGGCGTCCAACCTCAGCGATCTGATCCGCGTCCGCGACGCACTCAACAGCGTCATCACACAACTAGAAGGATAGCCCATGTCGAACTGGCAGAAAACTTCCGAAGGCGACTTCCACCGTAAGAGCCAGCATCTCGCGTCCGTCGGTGTGACACCGCAGAAGCCGTCGGCGTCGACCATCTTCGTCGACCCGGCGATGGCGCGTCGTGTACTCGCGAAGAACACACACAACCGACCGATCAAAGAGTCACAGGTAGTGCGTCTCATGGCCGAGATGACTTCCGGACGCTGGAAGTACAACGGAGAAGCCATCAAGTGGTCGATCGATGATGTCCTCCTCGATGGGCAGCACCGGCTGACTGCACTCGCCCGGATGGACGACAACTTTCCGGCCATTCAAAGTTTTGTCGTCCATCCGGGCGAGTGCAGTCAGCCGGTGCTGCCCATCGAGGAGGACATCATCGATCGACCACTTGATGGCTTCTCCGTTGTACTTCCAGCGTCCGGAAGTCATCTCGGCCATGAGACGCACTACCTGTGACTCTTTGATCGGTCGGTTGTGTGTGTTCTTCGCGAGTACACGACGCGCCATCGCCGGGTCGACGAAGATGGTCGACGCCGACGGCTTCTGCGGTGTCACACCGACGGACGCGAGATGCTGGCTCTTACGGTGGAAGTCGCCTTCGGAAGTTTTCTGCCAGTTCGACATGGGCTATCCTTCTAGTTGTGTGATGACGCTGTTGAGTGCGTCGCGGACGCGGATCAGATCGCTGAGGTTGGACGCCTTGATCTGGTCCTTGTTCCTTTTCAGGCGGTCGTCGGCGGCGAGCCGGTTGACCGATTCGACAGCGCGCTTCAGGTTGAAAGTCGCGGAGTCGAAAGCATCTGTGATGGGCCGACGCTTCGGCGTGGCCGGTTGTGCCGGTGCGGGGGTCGGCGTGGGAGCGTTGAGTTCAGCGAGGGCGGCATCGGTGAAGCCGGGGGCGATCTCGACCGGCTCGGCCTCAACCTCGGCATCGATGTCGGGTTCCGGATCGATCCGGCGGCTGCCGATCTCGCTACGGATCGCCGCCGCGGTCGGCCTACCCCCGGTGGCCTCGTTGACCTTCGCCATAACATCCACGGCTTCAGCGGGGTCAAGGCCTGTCAGCTCCCGCGCCTGCCCCTCATTGGCCGGAAGTGCCGGTGTGTCACCAATTGGTGACGTCGCCATCTCCAGGGCGGCTTCCATGCCGTCAACAACGGTCGCCGCACTCATGAGGTCATAGGCCCGCTTACGGCTAAGGTTCCACCGGCTCTGGCAGTACACCTCGAACGACGCATACTCGTGCCGATAAAGGCGATCGTCACGGATCTTCGCCAGGGCGCGGCCTATCTCGATGAACGACTCGAGACCTCGCTCGATGACAGACTCTTGCTGCTCGAGGTCATCTCTCAGTGCTGACAACTGATCGGCAGCGGCGACCGGCTCGCCGGGCAGATAGCTCGGGTAGCTCATCGGTTCACTCCCTCTACTGGTTTGGTGACCGGGGCGGCTCCCCCCGCCCCGGCCTGCGCGGGCTCCTGCGAGAGGGAGGGGCCTGCGCGCTCCCGCACCGGCAGCGGTCAGCACGGGAGTGATCTACGAAGTCGGCAACGAGTGCTCGGACAACCGACCGCGGGTGCTCGATCACGCGACCACCCGCCGTTGATTGCTATTACGTCCATTGCTAGCGGATGCGTGCTCCACGAAAAGGAGATGCAGAGGCACGTCGAGAGCCTCCGCGATGCGTTCGGCCAACTGCGGTGTGCACGTGGTCTTGTTCTCGGCGCAGAGGTGCCCAATGAAGCTCTTTGAGCATCCGGCATACCGCCCAAGCCTGGCCATCGAAAATCCGCGCTGGTTCATCAGTGCTCGGAGAGTGTCCCCGGATGTGAGTTTCATCCAACTGCCTTTCGGCCATCGTTTGTATGACGCCACTTCATCCTCCATGGTCAACGGGTTGGTGTCAACTGTCGATGGATAAAACATACGACACTGGTAGACGCTTACGCAAGTAATCACAGCGTTGTAGTTCCGCAGCCAGCGGATATGATGGCGTCCAACACTGGATGAAACGGTCAACGGCAAAACGCCAATTCCGGCCGTTGTGGGGTAGACGGATGGGTGAGCGAATGACTAGCGACGTTCATACTCGGACGGCAGGCTCTGAGTCGTGAGCAAATTGTGGGAGTTCGTCCAGGCCCACCTGGACAGGACGGGAGCATCCGAGGCGGCGTTCGCACGCCAGATCGGTAGCATCCCGCAGACTGTCAACTCGTGGAAGAAGCGCGGGTTGAAGCAGCTCCCCGAAGTCGCCACTCTCCGTGCGATCTCAGAGATCACCGGCGCCAACTACGCGGACATCATTTCGGCCGTACTAACTGACATCGGGTACATCGAGGACGGCGAGCTGCCTACGGAGGCGATTACACCGAACGACCATCGGCAGATCGCTTTAGCAGCTCACCTACTTGTCGAGGCGGTTCCGAATATCGACGAACTTGATATCCCATTCGAGGACGTCTTTACGTTCGTTGGACTGGTCGAGCAGTCCGCGGGACTTCTTGGGCGCACTGGTCTCCATCAGGTAGATGACGCGACGGCGCAGGAGATTGTGGCCGAAGCCCGGAAAGCCGCGAGCAAGTATCGGCGGCTAGCACGGAGGGTGGCGGCTTCGCTCACAGGTGATGACGCGTCGGCAGATCGCCGACCGTCCGAGAGCCTGGAGGATTCCGATGCCCTACCAACTGATTCGCCCGCGTCGCCGGGAGCACCGGGCGAAGCGAGTGAAGAGCAGAAGACCACAGCCGGCGGCAAGGTCACAGCCTTGCCTTCCCGGAATCAAGTCCCCAAACCTGAGCGGCCCGAGGATGCGAAGGCCGCCCGCAAGCGGAACCCACGGTTCAAACCCAAGACCCTGACGAATCTCATTGATGTTATTCGAGGTCAGGGCCGTTTCTGTCAGAGGTGCATGTTCCTATTTCGGACATGAACTGGCATCCCTGGCGGTCAGCCCGCGATGACTACCCGCACATCGCGATCGACTGCACACAGCGACTCTCACCCGGAACGATGGGGCTCAACGGCGAGCGCACCATCTGGATTCACCGCGGCCTCACCCAAGCGGAGAGACGGTGCACCCTCACCCACGAGCTGCTGCACCGGGAGATGCCTGACGCTGATGAGGACACGATTGAGCGTGAGACGGCTCGCCGGCTGATCACACTCCCGCAGTTGGTGGACGCCTTCCGTTGGCTTCGTCACCCGTCACTGCCTGAGCTCGCTGAGCATCTGTGGGTGGACGAGCAGACGGCGTGGACGCGGATGCAACACCTGGACCCGATCGAGGTCGCCGAGATCGAAGCGGCGACCGAGGGTGACTGGTCGTGGAGTGACGTCGCATGACGGACGAAGAGAAGGCGATGCTCGACCTGGCCGGGCGGAGATGGAACTACGCCGGCAACCTCGAGCAGAAGGTGCGAGACGAGTTCGGCATCAGCCTCACCCGGTTCTGGCAGATTGTGAACCGCCTCCTGGACACTCAGGAAGCTTTAAGCTACTCACCGCAGGTGGTGAACCGTCTGCGGTGATTACGAACCCGGAGAACCCCATGAAACGCGCCATCGCCCTGGCAGCAGCAGCCCTCTTCACCACCACCCTCGGCGCAGGAGTAGCCGACGCCGCACCCCGCGACATCACCCCGACCATCGCCTTCCCCGGCGAACACGTCCGCTACTTCTTCTCCTCCGACACCCCACGCAACGACATCGCCTACTACGCGGCCGGCGGACGTCTCGTCGTCGCCAAAGATGTGGTGTTCCAGCCCACACTGATCAACATCGGGTCCGGGCCGCGCTACCACACCCACCGGGCGTTCACCTCACCCGGCCGTCAGCTCATCGGTTCGTCGATGCAGACGCGTGGATGGTCGGCGCAGTGTCAGGTGCAGTTGGATGGCCGGACTGTCGACTCGGCGTATGTGCCGGGTCGCCGATTCGCCAACGCCAACTGCTAGACGTCGGGAAGCGCGAGTAGTTTCTCGAGTTGCCCGAGGGCGGCGCGGGTGAGGTCGGTGGAGGTGTGCGCGTACTGCCGGTGCGACGTAGTGGTGGTGTGCCCCAAGATGGCCATTCGGGTGGCTTCCTCCACGCCGGCCTCCTGCAGGAGGGTGGCGACAGTGTGGCGGGCGGCGTGCTGATCCGGCGCGTCCTCCACCTTCCCCACTACCGCGGCTTGTACACACAGCTGCTTCCAAGCGAGGGTGTCGTCGCGGGGCTGGATGGCCGCCCCATCGTCCCGGGTGAACACCAACCCCTGCGACGGGTTGCCCTTCTGCTCCCACAATTCGGTGAGCGCAGCAACCACGGGCGGCAGCAAGGGCACCAGCCGACGCGACCCCGACGTCTTCGTGGGCACCAGGCACGCCGTCCAGTGCACCGGGGTGAAGGTGAAGGTGTCGGGGACGTCGAACGCTTCCCGCGGATACACGTCACCTTGCGGGCGAGGGCCTTTCTTCAACTTCAACCGGGCCAACTGCCACGAGATGTCAATGACACCCACACCGAGGTCGACACGATCCCAGGTGAGGCCCAAAGCTTCGGCTTGGCGGGCACCGGTCAGTAGGGCCAATGACCAGCGGGCTGCGTCTGTTGCGTCACGTGACGCCACATGCAGAAGCACTGCCCGTGCCTGCTCCACAGTGAGGGGAACGCGCTCCTCGGAGCGGGCCTGGGGGCGGTCCATACGCTCGCACGGGTTGTTGCCGATCTTCCCGTCTTTCACTGCATCCCCAACGCTTTCGCCAACACTGAGTAGGCGGCTTGGGCGGTGCGGGTGGTGTGTGCGTCGGCGACGTGGTTGACCATGCGGCGAACATCAGTGGGGGTGAGCTTCCCCAGCTTCTTCGACCCGACATGCGGGATGAGTTGGTGTTTGATGGTGGACCGGTAGGTGGCGAGGGTGCGGGGTTTCAGGCGTGGCGCGGCGATCGTGTCCACCCAGTAGTCCAGCCACTGGGCGACGGTGATCTGGCCGGCGTTGGGGAGGATGCCGTTCGCGAGGTCTTTCCGCATGGCTGCGAGTTCGGCCACGGCGTCGGCGTATTTCTTGCGTCCACGTTGGTAGTACTTGCCGTCGGGGAGGAGGACTTGCGCCATCCACATGCCGTCGGCCCGTTGGTACAGTCCGCCTTCACCTTTCGCCCTACGGCGCTTCTTCGGGGGCATATCGGCTCACTTACGTTTGTACTTACGTTTACCCCAGTCTATGCGCTGTCTAGACAAACTCGTGAAAACTTCAGTTACCTGCAGGTATTCGCTCAGCCTTGACAGTAGACCCACCATGAGCATACCCCTAAACACAGCTTCCCAAGCTGAATACGCGGGTTCGATTCCCGTCATCGGCTCCAGGTCAGAGGGCATTTTCACTCCGACGCTTACGTTTAGACTTACGTGTATCTCGCAAAGTGAGGTCCAGTCCCCTCCGTCGCGAGTCTTCCAAACTAGCTACGCGGGTTCGATTCCCGTCACCCGCTCCAGGTCAGAGACCACACAGGCTCTCGACTACAGCCACGGTTACAGCCAAGGCATTCAAGTACAGCCATCCAGCACCACGCTGGGTGGCTGTACTTGTACATACACGTCGATGGAGAGCGGCATGAGCCTTCGTAATCAGTCGATGTGCTCCAGCGCGGTGTCGGCGAACCACCACCCGTCGCCGAACAACTCCCGCGCCCATGCCGTGGCGTGAGTGAACTCCACCCGGTGCAGTAGTCGGTGTACAAGGATGGAGCGTAGGATGTCCGTCGACACGCACGTCCGACGCTCCCCCCCACCCCCCCATCCCGACGGGGGAGTGTCCACGTGCACTCGAGCGGGGGGGGGGGGGGGGGGGGGGGGGACGCGGGCGGCTGGGAAGATCATCGCCAGGAACGCGTGCCCGACCTACTGCACCGGTGGAGTTCACTCACGCCACGGCATGGGCGCGGGAGTTGTTCGGCGACGGGTGGTGGTTCGCCGACACCGCGCTGGAGCACATCGACTGATTACGAAGGCTCATGCCGCTCTCCATCGACGTGTATGTACAAGTACAGCCACCCAGCGTGGTGCTGGATGGCTGTACTTGAATGCCTTGGCTGTAACCGTGGCTGTAGTCGAGAGCCTGTGTGGTCTCTGACCTGGAGCGGGTGACGGGAATCGAACCCGCGTAGCTAGTTTGGAAGACTCGCGACGGAGGGGACTGGACCTCACTTTGCGAGATACACGTAAGTCTAAACGTAAGCGTCGGAGTGAAAATGCCCTCTGACCTGGAGCCGATGACGGGAATCGAACCCGCGTATTCAGCTTGGGAAGCTGTGTTTAGGGGTATGCTCATGGTGGGTCTACTGTCAAGGCTGAGCGAATACCTGCAGGTAACTGAAGTTTTCACGAGTTTGTCTAGACAGCGCATAGACTGGGGTAAACGTAAGTACAAACGTAAGTGAGCCGATATGCCCCCGAAGAAGCGCCGTAGGGCGAAAGGTGAAGGCGGACTGTACCAACGGGCCGACGGCATGTGGATGGCGCAAGTCCTCCTCCCGACGGCAAGTACTACCAACGTGGACGCAAGAAATACGCCGACGCCGTGGCCGAACTCGCAGCCATGCGGAAAGACCTCGCGAACGGCATCCTCCCCAACGCCGGCCAGATCACCGTCGCCCAGTGGCTGGACTACTGGGTGGACACGATCGCCGCGCCACGCCTGAAACCCCGCACCCTCGCCACCTACCGGTCCACCATCAAACACCAACTCATCCCGCATGTCGGGTCGAAGAAGCTGGGGAAGCTCACCCCCACTGATGTTCGCCGCATGGTCAACCACGTCGCCGACGCACACACCACCCGCACCGCCCAAGCCGCCTACTCAGTGTTGGCGAAAGCGTTGGGGGATGCAGTGAAAGACGGGAAGATCGGCAACAACCCGTGCGAGCGTATGGACCGCCCCCAGGCCCGCTCCGAGGAGCGCGTTCCCCTCACTGTGGAGCAGGCACGGGCAGTGCTTCTGCATGTGGCGTCACGTGACGCAACAGACGCAGCCCGCTGGTCATTGGCCCTACTGACCGGTGCCCGCCAAGCCGAAGCTTTGGGCCTCACCTGGGATCGTGTCGACCTCGGTGTGGGTGTCATTGACATCTCGTGGCAGTTGGCCCGGTTGAAGTTGAAGAAAGGCCCTCGCCCGCAAGGTGACGTGTATCCGCGGGAAGCGTTCGACGTCCCCGACACCTTCACCTTCACCCCGGTGCACTGGACGGCGTGCCTGGTGCCCACGAAGACGTCGGGGTCGCGTCGGCTGGTGCCCTTGCTGCCGCCCGTGGTTGCTGCGCTCACCGAATTGTGGGAGCAGAAGGGCAACCCGTCGCAGGGGTTGGTGTTCACCCGGGACGATGGGGCGGCCATCCAGCCCCGCGACGACACCCTCGCTTGGAAGCAGCTGTGTGTACAAGCCGCGGTAGTGGGGAAGGTGGAGGACGCGCCGGATCAGCACGCCGCCCGCCACACTGTCGCCACCCTCCTGCAGGAGGCCGGCGTGGAGGAAGCCACCCGAATGGCCATCTTGGGGCACACCACCACTACGTCGCACCGGCAGTACGCGCACACCTCCACCGACCTCACCCGCGCCGCCCTCGGGCAACTCGAGAAACTACTCGCGCTTCCCGACGTCTAGCAGTTGGCGTTGGCGAATCGGCGACCCGGCACATACGCCGAGTCGACAGTCCGGCCATCCAACTGCACCTGACACTGCGCCGACCATCCACGCGTCTGCATCGACGAACCGATGAGCTGACGGCCGGGTGAGGTGAACGCCCGGTGGGTGTGGTAGCGCGGCCCGGACCCGATGTTGATCAGTGTGGGCTGGAACACCACATCTTTGGCGACGACGAGACGTCCGCCGGCCGCGTAGTAGGCGATGTCGTTGCGTGGGTGTCGGAGGAGAAGAAGTAGCGGACGTGTTCGCCGGGGAAGGCGATGGTCGGGGTGATGTCGCGGGGTGCGGCGTCGGCTACTCCTGCGCCGAGGGTGGTGGTGAAGAGGGCTGCTGCTGCCAGGGCGATGGCGCGTTTCATGGGGTTCTCCGGGTTCGTAATCACCGCAGACGGTTCACCACCTGCGGTGAGTAGCTTAAAGCTTCCTGAGTGTCCAGGAGGCGGTTCACAATCTGCCAGAACCGGGTGAGGCTGATGCCGAACTCGTCTCGCACCTTCTGCTCGAGGTTGCCGGCGTAGTTCCATCTCCGCCCGGCCAGGTCGAGCATCGCCTTCTCTTCGTCCGTCATGCGACGTCACTCCACGACCAGTCACCCTCGGTCGCCGCTTCGATCTCGGCGACCTCGATCGGGTCCAGGTGTTGCATCCGCGTCCACGCCGTCTGCTCGTCCACCCACAGATGCTCAGCGAGCTCAGGCAGTGACGGGTGACGAAGCCAACGGAAGGCGTCCACCAACTGCGGGAGTGTGATCAGCCGGCGAGCCGTCTCACGCTCAATCGTGTCCTCATCAGCGTCAGGCATCTCCCGGTGCAGCAGCTCGTGGGTGAGGGTGCACCGTCTCTCCGCTTGGGTGAGGCCGCGGTGAATCCAGATGGTGCGCTCGCCGTTGAGCCCCATCGTTCCGGGTGAGAGTCGCTGTGTGCAGTCGATCGCGATGTGCGGGTAGTCATCGCGGGCTGACCGCCAGGGATGCCAGTTCATGTCCGAAATAGGAACATGCACCTCTGACAGAAACGGCCCTGACCTCGAATAACATCAATGAGATTCGTCAGGGTCTTGGGGTTTGAACCGTGGGTTCCGCTTGCGGGCGGCCTTCGCATCCTCGGGCCGCTCAGGTTTGGGGACTTGATTCCGGGAAGGCAAGGCTGTGACCTTGCCGCCGGCTGTGGTCTTCTGCTCTTCACTCGCTTCGCCCGGTGCTCCCGGCGACGCGGGCGAATCAGTTGGTAGGGCATCGGAATCCTCCAGGCTCTCGGACGGTCGGCGATCTGCCGACGCGTCATCACCTGTGAGCGAAGCCGCCACCCTCCGTGCTAGCCGCCGATACTTGCTCGCGGCTTTCCGGGCTTCGGCCACAATCTCCTGCGCCGTCGCGTCATCTACCTGATGGAGACCAGTGCGCCCAAGAAGTCCCGCGGACTGCTCGACCAGTCCAACGAACGTAAAGACGTCCTCGAATGGGATATCAAGTTCGTCGATATTCGGAACCGCCTCGACAAGTAGGTGAGCTGCTAAAGCGATCTGCCGATGGTCGTTCGGTGTAATCGCCTCCGTAGGCAGCTCGCCGTCCTCGATGTACCCGATGTCAGTTAGTACGGCCGAAATGATGTCCGCGTAGTTGGCGCCGGTGATCTCTGAGATCGCACGGAGAGTGGCGACTTCGGGGAGCTGCTTCAACCCGCGCTTCTTCCACGAGTTGACAGTCTGCGGGATGCTACCGATCTGGCGTGCGAACGCCGCCTCGGATGCTCCCGTCCTGTCCAGGTGGGCCTGGACGAACTCCCACAATTTGCTCACGACTCAGAGCCTGCCGTCCGAGTATGAACGTCGCTAGTCATTCGCTCACCCATCCGTCTACCCCACAACGGCCGGAATTGGCGTTTTGCCGTTGACCGTTTCATCCAGTGTTGGACGCCATCATATCCGCTGGCTGCGGAACTACAACGCTGTGATTACTTGCGTAAGCGTCTACCAGTGTCGTATGTTTTATCCATCGACAGTTGACACCAACCCGTTGACCATGGAGGATGAAGTGGCGTCATACAAACGATGGCCGAAAGGCAGTTGGATGAAACTCACATCCGGGACACTCTCCGAGCACTGATGAACCAGCGCGGATTTTCGATGGCCAGGCTTGGGCGGTATGCCGGATGCTCAAAGAGCTTCATTGGGCACCTCTGCGCCGAGAACAAGACCACGTGCACACCGCAGTTGGCCGAACGCATCGCGGAGGCTCTCGACGTGCCTCTGCATCTCCTTTTCGTGGAGCACGCATCCGCTAGCAATGGACGTAATAGCAATCAACGGCGGGTGGTCGCGTGATCGAGCACCCGCGGTCGGTTGTCCGAGCACTCGTTGCCGACTTCGTAGATCACTCCCGTGCTGACCGCTGCCGGTGCGGGAGCGCGCAGGCCCCCTCCCTCTCGCAGGAGCCCGCGCAGGCCGGGCGGGGGAGCCGCCCCGGTCACCAAACCAGTAGAGGGAGTGAACCGATGAGCTACCCGAGCTATCTGCCCGGCGAGCCGGTCGCCGCTGCCGATCAGTTGTCAGCACTGAGAGATGACCTCGAGCAGCAAGAGTCTGTCATCGAGCGAGGTCTCGAGTCGTTCATCGAGATAGGCCGCGCCCTGGCGAAGATCCGTGACGATCGCCTTTATCGGCACGAGTATGCGTCGTTCGAGGTGTACTGCCAGAGCCGGTGGAACCTTAGCCGTAAGCGGGCCTATGACCTCATGAGTGCGGCGACCGTTGTTGACGGCATGGAAGCCGCCCTGGAGATGGCGACGTCACCAATTGGTGACACACCGGCACTTCCGGCCAATGAGGGCAGGCGCGGGAGCTGACAGGCCTTGACCCGCTGAAGCCGTGGATGTTATGGCGAAGGTCAACGAGGCCACCGGGGTAGGCCGACCGCGGCGGCGATCCGTAGCGAGATCGGCAGCCGCCGGATCGATCCGGAACCCGACATCGATGCCGAGGTTGAGGCCGAGCCGGTCGAGATCGCCCCCGGCTTCACCGATGCCGCCCTCGCTGAACTCAACGCTCCCACGCCGACCCCCGCACCGGCACAACCGGCCACGCCGAAGCGTCGGCCCATCACAGATGCTTTCGACTCCGCGACTTTCAACCTGAAGCGCGCTGTCGAATCGGTCAACCGGCTCGCCGCCGACGACCGCCTGAAAAGGAACAAGGACCAGATCAAGGCGTCCAACCTCAGCGATCTGATCCGCGTCCGCGACGCACTCAACAGCGTCATCACACAACTAGAAGGATAGCCCATGTCGAACTGGCAGAAAACTTCCGAAGGCGACTTCCACCGTAAGAGCCAGCATCTCGCGTCCGTCGGTGTGACACCGCAGAAGCCGTCGGCGTCGACCATCTTCGTCGACCCGGCGATGGCGCGTCGTGTACTCGCGAAGAACACACACAACCGACCGATCAAAGAGTCACAGGTAGTGCGTCTCATGGCCGAGATGACTTCCGGACGCTGGAAGTACAACGGAGAAGCCATCAAGTGGTCGATCGATGATGTCCTCCTCGATGGGCAGCACCGGCTGACTGCACTCGCCCGGATGGACGACAACTTTCCGGCCATTCCTTTCCTGGTTGTACGCGGGCTCCCCGCAGACACACAAAGCACGATGGATCAAGGGACAACCCGGACGGCCGGCGACCAACTGGTCCTCGAAGGGCTTCTTGGTTCGACTGATTCGAGGATCGTCGCAGGCGGCATCCGGGTCTACCTGGAGTGGCAGCGTATGGCGTTCTTCGGCGATCAGAAGGTCGCAAGCAAGATCAGCAACCCGGAGGTAGTCGCCTGGGCCGCCGAGCACCCGGTCGAGATGGCCATCCTTCAGGACCTTGCCAGTCAGCGTCTCCGGCGCGTCAAGTGCCGACCCAGCGTGACCCTTGCAGTGCTGCTGCAGTTCCGACTGATCGACGGCGAAGCGGCTCGCGAGTTCAGCGAAGGACTCTACTCAGGCGCCGGGCTCCAGTCCGGCAATCCCATTCTCGCCCTGCGTGACCGACTCGATCGTATCCGCGAAGGCAAAGTCAACGTCAGCGACCGTGATCTCATTGGTTACTTCGTGATGGCCTGGAACCACTGGCGCCGTGGTGGGAACACGTCCAAGCTGCAGATGCCCAGAGGCGGGCCTGGACGCGCGAGTCCTTCCCGAGGCGGTCTGACTCATGTCCTTCTCGCACTACGCAGATCCAGTCCCTGTAGTAGCAGATGAAAACAGGAAGGTCCACGTATCGCTCGGTGAGGTGAGCGGCCTCGACCTGGCGTACCTGTCGGTTGAGTCCCGTCCGGCCGGGGTGAAGTGGTTCTCACGCTCGCCGAGCTACGCGACGTGTACAGAGCAATGCAGGAGGCCGATCCGGACTGGCGTGAGCCAGCGGCGGCTACTACCTCTACCGAGTTGCGATCACGAGCTATCCCGAAGGGGCACTGACCTTCTACACCGACGACACCGGTGAGGAGTTCGGGTACCCCAACCCTGACTGGGAACCCGAGGGTGGGACCCCGATCCGGGTATATCGCGCAGTTCGGGAGTCGACGCTTCCACTGGCCGTCCACTAAGCGCGAGTACAAGTCGTTGTCCTCCGCGAAGTCTAGGGCCAAGCTCATCGAATCGTATGGTGCGACAGCGGTTGTGGAGCGGTCGTCGCGGATTGTGTGGCCTGGGCCGGACGATTCCCACCTGGACCGTATCGGCGGTGCGGCATGAGCACCGATCCTGCTGTGGAGGCTGCGCGTAAGGCGTGGGAGCAGTCGTCTCCGCTACGCCCGTTCGACCCGGAGGAGTCGCCGGAGTACTGGATGGTGTTGGCCGCACGCGAAGCACTCAAGTCGAGTCGGCTGCGCACTGCCTCAATGATCTGGTGGCCACGGTGATCTGACTCCGTCGGGGCGGATCGTCCTGCAACGCATCATCGGCGGTGCGGCATGAGTGATCTTCCGCTGCATGAGGTTCCGCCATCCCCATCGACGGCTTGACGGGTACCCATCACGTCACGACCATTCCCGCCACAGGGGAACCCGTCTTCGTGATCTTTCCGCCGGTGAGGACGACGCCATCGAACTCACCCGCCGCAACTGTGGCAGCACATCGATGCGCTGCTCACCCTGCTCAAGCGAACCCCATCCCCACCAGAACCTTGGAGGCGTCATGAACGACAGAAACCTTCAGCCCCTTCAGTACACCCTGAAGGAGGCCGCCCAAATCCTGGGAGTCTCCGAGAAGACCCTTCGCCGCGAGTATGTCGAGGGGCGAATCCTGTTCCGAACCTTGCGTGAGGGGGGCGGCAAGTACTTTATCGACCACGAAGATGTGTGCGGTGGCGGAACTCGCTGCCGCAGCCGGCTCCGGGTGAGAGGGCGGCGTCGTGAAGGCCGCGATCTGGGTTCCCGCGTATGCGTGTCTTGTGTTGGGGGTGTGGGCGATCCTCCCACCTCTCGGACCGGAAGAACTGGTGGCGTTCGTGATCGTCGCGGTCCTGTTGCTGATGACGGTGGTCGGGTTCTGCATGCCCACCCAGGAGGTCGACCAGTGAGCGGGGCCGAAACATCTTCGGTCCGAGCTGTATGGCGCGATCGTGCAGCAGCAGATCGCCGACGCACAACACACCCAGAACCAGCTCGACAAGTACTACCAGCAAGGAGGCGCAACTCCTCTGGCTGCGTGCAGAGATAGCGCACTACGCAGCCAAGCAGGACTCGAAGTCGGTCGAGTACGCGCTGCTTTCAATCCTCCAGCGCTCCTACGACATCGAAGACGAGGGGGTCGACCAGTGAGCAGCGGTGCAGTGGAAGCCCGCTATGCCGGCTGGTGCCCCAAATGCCGCACCGACTACCCCGTAGGCACATTGATCGGCTACGTCCGCGAATACCTGTGTTCCCG
>NZ_FNLM01000005.1 GCF_900105725.1 Gordonia westfalica | reverse complement strand
GTCGTCCTGGTAGTAGATGCTCATGGCTGGGCCTCCTGCGCTGCGAGGAACACCAGCACGTGATCGCGGGTGATCCATGGCGACGATTGCGGCTCCACCTTCAACACCCGACGCCCGTAGAAGTCGGTGAGGACCGCGCTACACCCGGCAGCCGAAACCTGCATCGAGGACATGAAGCCGTGCGTGAATGCCTCGGAAGCGAGGTCGGCTTCCACCTCCACGATGTCGCGTGCCGTCCGAAACGCCTGCATGTCAACGACGCTCACGGGTCACCTCCACCGCGCACGGCTCACACACCGTCACGTTCTTCCCCGCCCGCCCATCCGGGAACACCAGGTATTCGCGGACGTAGCCGATCAATGTGCCTACGGGGTAGTCGGTGCGGCATTTGGGGCACCAGCCGGCATAGCGGGCTTCCACTGCACCGCTGCTCACTGGTCGACCCCTCGTCTTCGATGTCGTAGGAGCGCTGGAGGATTGAAAGCAGCGCGTACTCGACCGACTTCGAGTCCTGCTTGGCTGCGTAGTGCGCTATCTCTGCACGCAGCCAGAGGAGTTGCGCCTCCTTGCGCTGGTAGTACTTGTCGAGCTGGTTCTGGGTGTGTTGTGCGTCGGCGATCTGCTGCTGCACGATCGCGCCATACAGCTCGGACCCGAAGATGGTTTCGGCCCCGCTCACTGGTCGACCTCCTGGGTGGGCATGCAGAACCCGACCACCGTCATCAGCAACAGGACCGCGACGATCACGAACGCCACCAGTTCTTCCGGTCCGAGAGGTGGGAGGATCGCCCACACCCCAACACAAGACACGCATACGCGGGAACCCAGATCGCGGCCTTCACGACGCCGCCCTCTCACCCGGAGCCGGCTGCGGCAGCGAGTTCCGCCACCGCACACACTCTTCGTGGTCGATAAAGTACTTGCCGCCCCCCTCACGCAAGGTTCGGAACAGGATTCGCCCCTCGACATACTCGCGGCGAAGGGTCTTCTCGGAGACTCCCAGGATTTGGGCGGCCTCCTTCAGGGTGTACTGAAGGGCTGAAGGTTTCTGTCGTTCATGACGCCTCCAAGGTTCTGGTGGGGATGGGGGTTCGCTTGAGCAGGGTGAGCAGCGCATCGATGTGCTGCCACAGTTGCGGGCGGGTGAGTTCGATGGCGTCGTCCTCACCCGGCGGAAAGATCACGAAGACGGGTTCCCCTGTGGCGGGAATGGTCGTGACGTGATGGGTACCCGTCAAGCCGTCGATGGGGATGGGCGGAACCTCATGCAGCGGAAGATCACTCATGCCGCACCGCCGATGATGCGTTGCAGGACGATCCGCCCCGACGGAGTCAGATCACCGTGGGCCACCAGATCATTGAGGGCAGTGCGCAGCCGACTCGACTTGAGTGCTTCGCGTGCGGCCAACACCATCCAGTACTCCGGCGACTCCTCCGGGTCGAACGGGCGTAGCGGAGACGACTGCTCCCACGCCTTACGCGCAGCCTCCACAGCAGGATCGGTGCTCATGCCGCACCGCCGATACGGTCCAGGTGGGAATCGTCCGGCCCAGGCCACACAATCCGCGACGACCGCTCCACAACCGCTGTCGCACCATACGATTCGATGAGCTTGGCCCTAGACTTCGCGGAGGACAACGACTTGTACTCGCGCTTAGTGGACGGCCAGTGGAAGCGTCGACTCCCGAACTGCGCGATATACCCCGGATCGGGGTCCCACCCCTCGGGTTCCCAGTCAGGGTTGGGGTACCCGAACTCCTCACCGGTGTCGTCGGTGTAGAAGGTCAGTGCCCCTTCGGGATAGCTCGTGATCGCAACTCGGTAGAGGTAGTAGCCGCCGCTGGGCTCACGCCAGTCCGGATCGGCCTCCTGCATTGCTCTGTACACGTCGCGTAGCTCGGCGAGCGTGAGAACCACTTCACCCCGGCCGGACGGGGACTCAACCGACAGGTACGCCAGGTCGAGGCCGCTCACCTCACCGAGCGATACGTGGACCTTCCTGTTTTCATCTGCTACTACAGGGACTGGATCTGCGTAGTGCGAGAAGGACATGAGTCAGACCGCCTCGGGGAAGGACTCGCGCGTCCAGGCCCCGCCTCTGGGCATCTGCAGCTTGGACGTGTTCCCACCACGGCGCCAGTGGTTCCAGGCCATCACGAAGTAACCAATGAGATCACGGTCGCTGACGTTGACTTTGCCTTCGCGGATACGATCGAGTCGGTCACGCAGGGCGAGAATGGGATTGCCGGACTGGAGCCCGGCGCCTGAGTAGAGTCCTTCGCTGAACTCGCGAGCCGCTTCGCCGTCGATCAGTCGGAACTGCAGCAGCACTGCAAGGGTCACGCTGGGTCGGCACTTGACGCGCCGGAGACGCTGACTGGCAAGGTCCTGAAGGATGGCCATCTCGACCGGGTGCTCGGCGGCCCAGGCGACTACCTCCGGGTTGCTGATCTTGCTTGCGACCTTCTGATCGCCGAAGAACGCCATACGCTGCCACTCCAGGTAGACCCGGATGCCGCCTGCGACGATCCTCGAATCAGTCGAACCAAGAAGCCCTTCGAGGACCAGTTGGTCGCCGGCCGTCCGGGTTGTCCCTTGATCCATCGTGCTTTGTGTGTCTGCGGGGAGCCCGCGTACAACCAGGAAAGGAATGGCCGGAAAGTTGTCGTCCATCCGGGCGAGTGCAGTCAGCCGGTGCTGCCCATCGAGGAGGACATCATCGATCGACCACTTGATGGCTTCTCCGTTGTACTTCCAGCGTCCGGAAGTCATCTCGGCCATGAGACGCACTACCTGTGACTCTTTGATCGGTCGGTTGTGTGTGTTCTTCGCGAGTACACGACGCGCCATCGCCGGGTCGACGAAGATGGTCGACGCCGACGGCTTCTGCGGTGTCACACCGACGGACGCGAGATGCTG
The DNA here is from genome assembly GCF_900105725.1 of Gordonia westfalica. NCBI lineage: Bacteria > Bacillati > Actinomycetota > Actinomycetes > Mycobacteriales > Gordoniaceae > Gordonia > Gordonia westfalica. Next base: position 22,758 of record NZ_FNLM01000005.1, on the reverse strand, counting down.
GCTCTTACGGTGGAAGTCGCCTTCGGAAGTTTTCTGCCAGTTCGACATGGGCTATCCTTCTAGTTGTGTGATGACGCTGTTGAGTGCGTCGCGGACGCGGATCAGATCGCTGAGGTTGGACGCCTTGATCTGGTCCTTGTTCCTTTTCAGGCGGTCGTCGGCGGCGAGCCGGTTGACCGATTCGACAGCGCGCTTCAGGTTGAAAGTCGCGGAGTCGAAAGCATCTGTGATGGGCCGACGCTTCGGCGTGGCCGGTTGTGCCGGTGCGGGGGTCGGCGTGGGAGCGTTGAGTTCAGCGAGGGCGGCATCGGTGAAGCCGGGGGCGATCTCGACCGGCTCGGCCTCAACCTCGGCATCGATGTCGGGTTCCGGATCGATCCGGCGGCTGCCGATCTCGCTACGGATCGCCGCCGCGGTCGGCCTACCCCGGTGGCCTCGTTGACCTTCGCCATAACATCCACGGCTTCAGCGGGGTCAAGGCCTGTCAGCTCCCGCGCCTGCCCCTCATTGGCCGGAAGTGCCGGTGTGTCACCAATTGGTGACGTCGCCATCTCCAGGGCGGCTTCCATGCCGTCAACAACGGTCGCCGCACTCATGAGGTCATAGGCCCGCTTACGGCTAAGGTTCCACCGGCTCTGGCAGTACACTCGAACGACGCATACTCGTGCGATAAAGGCGATCGTCACGGATCTTCGCCAGGGCGCGGCCTATCTCGATGAACGACTCGAGACTCGCTCGATGACAGACTCTTGCTCTCGAGGTATCTCTCAGCTGAGTGCACGCGGTGCGGCGAAGCTCGGGTGTCATGGGGGGGGAGGGGGCAGTGGAGGGGGGCGGGGGGGGGGGGGCGGGGGGGGGGACCAGTAGAGGGAGTGAACCGATGAGCTACCCGAGCTATCTGCCCGGCGAGCCGGTCGCCGCTGCCGATCAGTTGTCAGCACTGAGAGATGACCTCGAGCAGCAAGAGTCTGTCATCGAGCGAGGTCTCGAGTCGTTCATCGAGATAGGCCGCGCCCTGGCGAAGATCCGTGACGATCGCCTTTATCGGCACGAGTATGCGTCGTTCGAGGTGTACTGCCAGAGCCGGTGGAACCTTAGCCGTAAGCGGCTATGACCTCATGAGTGCGGCGACCGTTGTTGACGGCATGGAAGCCGCCCTGGAGATGGCGACGTCACCAATTGGTGACACACCGGCACTTCCGGCCAATGAGGGGCAGGCGCGGGAGCTGACAGGCCTTGACCCCGCTGAAGCCGTGGATGTTATGGCGAAGGTCAACGAGGCCACCGGGGGTAGGCCGACCGCGGCGGCGATCCGTAGCGAGATCGGCAGCCGCCGGATCGATCCGGAACCCGACATCGATGCCGAGGTTGAGGCCGAGCCGGTCGAGATCGCCCCCGGCTTCACCGATGCCGCCCTCGCTGAACTCAACGCTCCCACGCCGACCCCCGCACCGGCACAACCGGCCACGCCGAAGCGTCGGCCCATCACAGATGCTTTCGACTCCGCGACTTTCAACCTGAAGCGCGCTGTCGAATCGGTCAACCGGCTCGCCGCCGACGACCGCCTGAAAAGGAACAAGGACCAGATCAAGGCGTCCAACCTCAGCGATCTGATCCGCGTCCGCGACGCACTCAACAGCGTCATCACACAACTAGAAGGATAGCCCATGTCGAACTGGCAGAAAACTTCCGAAGGCGACTTCCACCGTAAGAGCCAGCATCTCGCGTCCGTCGGTGTGACACCGCAGAAGCCGTCGGCGTCGACCATCTTCGTCGACCCGGCGATGGCGCGTCGTGTACTCGCGAAGAACACACACAACCGACCGATCAAAGAGTCACAGGTAGTGCGTCTCATGGCCGAGATGACTTCCGGACGCTGGAAGTACAACGGAGAAGCCATCAAGTGGTCGATCGATGATGTCCTCCTCGATGGGCAGCACCGGCTGACTGCACTCGCCCGGATGGACGACAACTTTCCGGCCATTCCTTTCCTGGTTGTACGCGGGCTCCCCGCAGACACACAAAGCACGATGGATCAAGGGACAACCCGGACGGCCGGCGACCAACTGGTCCTCGAAGGGCTTCTTGGTTCGACTGATTCGAGGATCGTCGCAGGCGGCATCCGGGTCTACCTGGAGTGGCAGCGTATGGCGTTCTTCGGCGATCAGAAGGTCGCAAGCAAGATCAGCAACCCGGAGGTAGTCGCCTGGGCCGCCGAGCACCCGGTCGAGATGGCCATCCTTCAGGACCTTGCCAGTCAGCGTCTCCGGCGCGTCAAGTGCCGACCCAGCGTGACCCTTGCAGTGCTGCTGCAGTTCCGACTGATCGACGGCGAAGCGGCTCGCGAGTTCAGCGAAGGACTCTACTCAGGCGCCGGGCTCCAGTCCGGCAATCCCATTCTCGCCCTGCGTGACCGACTCGATCGTATCCGCGAAGGCAAAGTCAACGTCAGCGACCGTGATCTCATTGGTTACTTCGTGATGGCCTGGAACCACTGGCGCCGTGGTGGGAACACGTCCAAGCTGCAGATGCCCAGAGGCGGGGCCTGGACGCGCGAGTCCTTCCCCGAGGCGGTCTGACTCATGTCCTTCTCGCACTACGCAGATCCAGTCCCTGTAGTAGCAGATGAAAACAGGAAGGTCCACGTATCGCTCGGTGAGGTGAGCGGCCTCGACCTGGCGTACCTGTCGGTTGAGTCCCCGTCCGGCCGGGGTGAAGTGGTTCTCACGCTCGCCGAGCTACGCGACGTGTACAGAGCAATGCAGGAGGCCGATCCGGACTGGCGTGAGCCCAGCGGCGGCTACTACCTCTACCGAGTTGCGATCACGAGCTATCCCGAAGGGGCACTGACCTTCTACACCGACGACACCGGTGAGGAGTTCGGGTACCCCAACCCTGACTGGGAACCCGAGGGGTGGGACCCCGATCCGGGGTATATCGCGCAGTTCGGGAGTCGACGCTTCCACTGGCCGTCCACTAAGCGCGAGTACAAGTCGTTGTCCTCCGCGAAGTCTAGGGCCAAGCTCATCGAATCGTATGGTGCGACAGCGGTTGTGGAGCGGTCGTCGCGGATTGTGTGGCCTGGGCCGGACGATTCCCACCTGGACCGTATCGGCGGTGCGGCATGAGCACCGATCCTGCTGTGGAGGCTGCGCGTAAGGCGTGGGAGCAGTCGTCTCCGCTACGCCCGTTCGACCCGGAGGAGTCGCCGGAGTACTGGATGGTGTTGGCCGCACGCGAAGCACTCAAGTCGAGTCGGCTGCGCACTGCCCTCAATGATCTGGTGGCCCACGGTGATCTGACTCCGTCGGGGCGGATCGTCCTGCAACGCATCATCGGCGGTGCGGCATGAGTGATCTTCCGCTGCATGAGGTTCCGCCCATCCCCATCGACGGCTTGACGGGTACCCATCACGTCACGACCATTCCCGCCACAGGGGAACCCGTCTTCGTGATCTTTCCGCCGGGTGAGGACGACGCCATCGAACTCACCCGCCCGCAACTGTGGCAGCACATCGATGCGCTGCTCACCCTGCTCAAGCGAACCCCCATCCCCACCAGAACCTTGGAGGCGTCATGAACGACAGAAACCTTCAGCCCCTTCAGTACACCCTGAAGGAGGCCGCCCAAATCCTGGGAGTCTCCGAGAAGACCCTTCGCCGCGAGTATGTCGAGGGGCGAATCCTGTTCCGAACCTTGCGTGAGGGGGGCGGCAAGTACTTTATCGACCACGAAGAGTGTGTGCGGTGGCGGAACTCGCTGCCGCAGCCGGCTCCGGGTGAGAGGGCGGCGTCGTGAAGGCCGCGATCTGGGTTCCCGCGTATGCGTGTCTTGTGTTGGGGGTGTGGGCGATCCTCCCACCTCTCGGACCGGAAGAACTGGTGGCGTTCGTGATCGTCGCGGTCCTGTTGCTGATGACGGTGGTCGGGTTCTGCATGCCCACCCAGGAGGTCGACCAGTGAGCGGGGCCGAAACCATCTTCGGGTCCGAGCTGTATGGCGCGATCGTGCAGCAGCAGATCGCCGACGCACAACACACCCAGAACCAGCTCGACAAGTACTACCAGCGCAAGGAGGCGCAACTCCTCTGGCTGCGTGCAGAGATAGCGCACTACGCAGCCAAGCAGGACTCGAAGTCGGTCGAGTACGCGCTGCTTTCAATCCTCCAGCGCTCCTACGACATCGAAGACGAGGGGGTCGACCAGTGAGCAGCGGTGCAGTGGAAGCCCGCTATGCCGGCTGGTGCCCCAAATGCCGCACCGACTACCCCGTAGGCACATTGATCGGCTACGTCCGCGAATACCTGGTGTTCCCGGATGGGCGGGCGGGGAAGAACGTGACGGTGTGTGAGCCGTGCGCGGTGGAGGTGACCCGTGAGCGTCGTTGACATGCAGGCGTTTCGGACGGCACGCGACATCGTGGAGGTGGAAGCCGACCTCGCTTCCGAGGCATTCACGCACGGCTTCATGTCCTCGATGCAGGTTTCGGCTGCCGGGTGTAGCGCGGTCCTCACCGACTTCTACGGGCGTCGGGTGTTGAAGGTGGAGCCGCAATCGTCGCCATGGATCACCCGCGATCACGTGCTGGTGTTCCTCGCAGCGCAGGAGGCCCAGCCATGAGCATCTACTACCAGGACGACCTGGTCACCCTCTACCACGGCGACTGCCGAGAGGTCATGGCAGACATGGCAGATCGGTCGGTCGATGTGGTGATCACGGATCCGCCGTACACCGAACGCACACACGGAATGGCAAAGACGAACAGGGGTGCTGGTCATGGCATAAAGGCCGTCACGTTCGCGGCGATCTCTGACGCTGACCTGCGGGCCGTACTCGCCGAGTGTGGGCGGGTCTCGGCGAGTTGGGTGGTCACGTCGCTTGATTACGCGCACGCTTTCGCCTTCGACCAGGGTCCGCCGGTCGGGTTGCGCTCGCTGCGCATCGGTGTCTGGGTGAAGCCCAACCCGATGCCGCAGATCAGTGCCGACCGTCCCGGGCAAGGCTGGGAAGCGATTTCATTTCTACACCGCGCCGACACCAAACCGGCCTGGAACGGGGGTGGCAAGGCTGGCGTGTGGACGTACCCCGTCGTGCAGAACACCGGTCACCCGACGGCGAAACCGCTGCCAATGGTGGAGGACTGGGTGCGCCTGTTCACGAACGCCTCGGAAACGGTGTTCGACCCGTTCGCCGGTTCGGGCACCACGTTGATTGCTGCGGCGAACGAAAACCGTAAGGCGGTCGGTGTCGAGCTTGAGGAGCGTTACTGCGAGCTGATTGCGAAACGCCTCAGTAATCAGACGATGGCTCTCGACTTCGGGGATGCGTCATGAGTGCCGCGGAGCACCGCCAGATCGACGGTGTCGACATGTGGGTGCAACACCTCCCAGACCTCCACCTGTTTTGGGCGTGGGTGAACGGACGCACCGAGTTCGTCACCTGGCCCGACGCCGACCACCCCCAGGCCCCCGTTGATCGTGCAGGCCTGGTGGCTGAGCGGCTGTTCGAGTTGGTGGCGAGAGCGAAGGCGGCGGCGTGAGGTTCATGTCGAACCGCACCCATGCTGCCGGCGGGTTCCGGTGGCGCGGCCCCCAATACCCCTACGACCTACCCGGACCTGGAGATGTTCTCCCGGACGACCCGGTCGAGCCGGAAGAACTGTTCCCCAATCCTGCCTACGGGCAACAAGACCCATGGAGACAACAATGACCGAAGACATTAGCCAGGACGAACTGTTCCGGCTCACAGGGCGTGATGTCGTCCTGTGCCCGGAGTGCGGCCACGGCATCGACCCGCACGGCACCGATCCGGGGGGTGCGTGCGGGGTCGGCAAGTGCGAATGCATGATGTCGCCCAACGGCATCGCCTACGCCCTGATCAATCCGGAAGTCACCCCGGCGCAGAAGCACTACGCCGAAGCGGAGAGGATGCTCGCGTTCATCGAGCACGACCGCAACCTCACGACCACCCAGCACTCGGAGGTCGCAGCGCGCGCCCAGGTGCACGCCACCCTCGCGCAGGCCGCTTCACTGCGGGAGGTTCTGGAATCCCGCGCCACCACCCGGTACCACGTCACGGTCCAGGATGAGGGCGAGTTCCGCCGACGCAGCAGCCGTCTCGGATCTTTCGGTGGTGCGCTGTGAACTCTGTGAGACAGCTTCCCAGCAGCGGTTCGTGGTCTGACCGCTACCGCACGATGCTCGACATCGCCGTGTGGTGTGGCGGCATGATCGTCCGCCCCAAACCCCACCAACTCCAGCTACGGGTGGATGGTGTGACTGCCCTTCGGGGGATTGGATCAAGGCTGACGGCAACGGGTTCGAGGTCATCCCTCCAGGGCGGGAGCAGACCTCTGATGCCCGACTACAAAGGCCCCCTCGACTACGTCGATGTCGCGACCCGAATTGTTGAGTTCCGCAACCAGCACCCCACCGCGCCCTCCGGCGTGCGTAGGCGGGGGGGGCGGCTTTCGCTCAGCCGTCGCACTGCGGAGAGGTCGGTGCGTCGCGCCCTGGGGGGTGCGACTCGAGAGCGAGCCGTTGCGGCTCAGAGCGCTGCCGGGGGTGACTCGACCCGCCTCACCCCAATCCCCCGGAAGGGCAGTCACACCATCCACCCGTAGCTGGAGTTGGTGGGGTTTGGGGCGGACGATCATGCCGCCACACCACACGGCGATGTCGAGCATCGTGCGGTAGCGGTCAGACCACGAACCGCTGCTGGGAAGCTGTCTCACAGAGTTCACAGCGCACCACCGAAAGATCCGAGACGGCTGCTGCGTCGGCGGAACTCGCCCTCATCCTGGACCGTGACGTGGTACCGGGTGGTGGCGCGGGATTCCAGAACCTCCCGCAGTGAAGCGGCCTGCGCGAGGGTGGCGTGCACCTGGGCGCGCGCTGCGACCTCCGAGTGCTGGGTGGTCGTGAGGTTGCGGTCGTGCTCGATGAACGCGAGCATCCTCTCCGCTTCGGCGTAGTGCTTCTGCGCCGGGGTGACTTCCGGATTGATCAGGGCGTAGGCGATGCCGTTGGGCGACATCATGCATTCGCACTTGCCGACCCCGCACGCACCCCCCGGATCGGTGCCGTGCGGGTCGATGCCGTGGCCGCACTCCGGGCACAGGACGACATCACGCCCTGTGAGCCGGAACAGTTCGTCCTGGCTAATGTCTTCGGTCATTGTTGTCTCCATGGGTCTTGTTGCCCGTAGGCAGGATTGGGGAACAGTTCTTCCGGCTCGACCGGGTCGTCCGGGAGAACATCTCCAGGTCCGGGTAGGTCGTAGGGGTATTGGGGGCCGCGCCACCGGAACCCGCCGGCAGCATGGGTGCGGTTCGACATGAACCTCACGCCGCCGCCTTCGCTCTCGCCACCAACTCGAACAGCCGCTCAGCCACCAGGCCTGCACGATCAACGGGGGCCTGGGGGTGGTCGGCGTCGGGCCAGGTGACGAACTCGGTGCGTCCGTTCACCCACGCCCAAAACAGGTGGAGGTCTGGGAGGTGTTGCACCCACATGTCGACACCGTCGATCTGGCGGTGCTCCGCGGCACTCATGACGCATCCCCGAAGTCGAGAGCCATCGTCTGATTACTGAGGCGTTTCGCAATCAGCTCGCAGTAACGCTCCTCAAGCTCGACACCGACCGCCTTACGGTTTTCGTTCGCCGCAGCAATCAACGTGGTGCCCGAACCGGCGAACGGGTCGAACACCGTTTCCGAGGCGTTCGTGAACAGGCGCACCCAGTCCTCCACCATTGGCAGCGGTTTCGCCGTCGGGTGACCGGTGTTCTGCACGACGGGGTACGTCCACACGCCAGCCTTGCCACCCCCGTTCCAGGCCGGTTTGGTGTCGGCGCGGTGTAGAAATGAAATCGCTTCCCAGCCTTGCCCGGGACGGTCGGCACTGATCTGCGGCATCGGGTTGGGCTTCACCCAGACACCGATGCGCAGCGAGCGCAACCCGACCGGCGGACCCTGGTCGAAGGCGAAAGCGTGCGCGTAATCAAGCGACGTGACCACCCAACTCGCCGAGACCCGCCCACACTCGGCGAGTACGGCCCGCAGGTCAGCGTCAGAGATCGCCGCGAACGTGACGGCCTTTATGCCATGACCAGCACCCCTGTTCGTCTTTGCCATTCCGTGTGTGCGTTCGGTGTACGGCGGATCCGTGATCACCACATCGACCGACCGATCTGCCATGTCTGCCATGACCTCTCGGCAGTCGCCGTGGTAGAGGGTGACCAGGTCGTCCTGGTAGTAGATGCTCATGGCTGGGCCTCCTGCGCTGCGAGGAACACCAGCACGTGATCGCGGGTGATCCATGGCGACGATTGCGGCTCCACCTTCAACACCCGACGCCCGTAGAAGTCGGTGAGGACCGCGCTACACCCGGCAGCCGAAACCTGCATCGAGGACATGAAGCCGTGCGTGAATGCCTCGGAAGCGAGGTCGGCTTCCACCTCCACGATGTCGCGTGCCGTCCGAAACGCCTGCATGTCAACGACGCTCACGGGTCACCTCCACCGCGCACGGCTCACACACCGTCACGTTCTTCCCCGCCCGCCCATCCGGGAACACCAGGTATTCGCGGACGTAGCCGATCAATGTGCCTACGGGGTAGTCGGTGCGGCATTTGGGGCACCAGCCGGCATAGCGGGCTTCCACTGCACCGCTGCTCACTGGTCGACCCCCTCGTCTTCGATGTCGTAGGAGCGCTGGAGGATTGAAAGCAGCGCGTACTCGACCGACTTCGAGTCCTGCTTGGCTGCGTAGTGCGCTATCTCTGCACGCAGCCAGAGGAGTTGCGCCTCCTTGCGCTGGTAGTACTTGTCGAGCTGGTTCTGGGTGTGTTGTGCGTCGGCGATCTGCTGCTGCACGATCGCGCCATACAGCTCGGACCCGAAGATGGTTTCGGCCCCGCTCACTGGTCGACCTCCTGGGTGGGCATGCAGAACCCGACCACCGTCATCAGCAACAGGACCGCGACGATCACGAACGCCACCAGTTCTTCCGGTCCGAGAGGTGGGAGGATCGCCCACACCCCCAACACAAGACACGCATACGCGGGAACCCAGATCGCGGCCTTCACGACGCCGCCCTCTCACCCGGAGCCGGCTGCGGCAGCGAGTTCCGCCACCGCACACACTCTTCGTGGTCGATAAAGTACTTGCCGCCCCCCTCACGCAAGGTTCGGAACAGGATTCGCCCCTCGACATACTCGCGGCGAAGGGTCTTCTCGGAGACTCCCAGGATTTGGGCGGCCTCCTTCAGGGTGTACTGAAGGGGCTGAAGGTTTCTGTCGTTCATGACGCCTCCAAGGTTCTGGTGGGGATGGGGGTTCGCTTGAGCAGGGTGAGCAGCGCATCGATGTGCTGCCACAGTTGCGGGCGGGTGAGTTCGATGGCGTCGTCCTCACCCGGCGGAAAGATCACGAAGACGGGTTCCCCTGTGGCGGGAATGGTCGTGACGTGATGGGTACCCGTCAAGCCGTCGATGGGGATGGGCGGAACCTCATGCAGCGGAAGATCACTCATGCCGCACCGCCGATGATGCGTTGCAGGACGATCCGCCCCGACGGAGTCAGATCACCGTGGGCCACCAGATCATTGAGGGCAGTGCGCAGCCGACTCGACTTGAGTGCTTCGCGTGCGGCCAACACCATCCAGTACTCCGGCGACTCCTCCGGGTCGAACGGGCGTAGCGGAGACGACTGCTCCCACGCCTTACGCGCAGCCTCCACAGCAGGATCGGTGCTCATGCCGCACCGCCGATACGGTCCAGGTGGGAATCGTCCGGCCCAGGCCACACAATCCGCGACGACCGCTCCACAACCGCTGTCGCACCATACGATTCGATGAGCTTGGCCCTAGACTTCGCGGAGGACAACGACTTGTACTCGCGCTTAGTGGACGGCCAGTGGAAGCGTCGACTCCCGAACTGCGCGATATACCCCGGATCGGGGTCCCACCCCTCGGGTTCCCAGTCAGGGTTGGGGTACCCGAACTCCTCACCGGTGTCGTCGGTGTAGAAGGTCAGTGCCCCTTCGGGATAGCTCGTGATCGCAACTCGGTAGAGGTAGTAGCCGCCGCTGGGCTCACGCCAGTCCGGATCGGCCTCCTGCATTGCTCTGTACACGTCGCGTAGCTCGGCGAGCGTGAGAACCACTTCACCCCGGCCGGACGGGGACTCAACCGACAGGTACGCCAGGTCGAGGCCGCTCACCTCACCGAGCGATACGTGGACCTTCCTGTTTTCATCTGCTACTACAGGGACTGGATCTGCGTAGTGCGAGAAGGACATGAGTCAGACCGCCTCGGGGAAGGACTCGCGCGTCCAGGCCCCGCCTCTGGGCATCTGCAGCTTGGACGTGTTCCCACCACGGCGCCAGTGGTTCCAGGCCATCACGAAGTAACCAATGAGATCACGGTCGCTGACGTTGACTTTGCCTTCGCGGATACGATCGAGTCGGTCACGCAGGGCGAGAATGGGATTGCCGGACTGGAGCCCGGCGCCTGAGTAGAGTCCTTCGCTGAACTCGCGAGCCGCTTCGCCGTCGATCAGTCGGAACTGCAGCAGCACTGCAAGGGTCACGCTGGGTCGGCACTTGACGCGCCGGAGACGCTGACTGGCAAGGTCCTGAAGGATGGCCATCTCGACCGGGTGCTCGGCGGCCCAGGCGACTACCTCCGGGTTGCTGATCTTGCTTGCGACCTTCTGATCGCCGAAGAACGCCATACGCTGCCACTCCAGGTAGACCCGGATGCCGCCTGCGACGATCCTCGAATCAGTCGAACCAAGAAGCCCTTCGAGGACCAGTTGGTCGCCGGCCGTCCGGGTTGTCCCTTGATCCATCGTGCTTTGTGTGTCTGCGGGGAGCCCGCGTACAACCAGGAAAGGAATGGCCGGAAAGTTGTCGTCCATCCGGGCGAGTGCAGTCAGCCGGTGCTGCCCATCGAGGAGGACATCATCGATCGACCACTTGATGGCTTCTCCGTTGTACTTCCAGCGTCCGGAAGTCATCTCGGCCATGAGACGCACTACCTGTGACTCTTTGATCGGTCGGTTGTGTGTGTTCTTCGCGAGTACACGACGCGCCATCGCCGGGTCGACGAAGATGGTCGACGCCGACGGCTTCTGCGGTGTCACACCGACGGACGCGAGATGCTGGCTCTTACGGTGGAAGTCGCCTTCGGAAGTTTTCTGCCAGTTCGACATGGGCTATCCTTCTAGTTGTGTGATGACGCTGTTGAGTGCGTCGCGGACGCGGATCAGATCGCTGAGGTTGGACGCCTTGATCTGGTCCTTGTTCCTTTTCAGGCGGTCGTCGGCGGCGAGCCGGTTGACCGATTCGACAGCGCGCTTCAGGTTGAAAGTCGCGGAGTCGAAAGCATCTGTGATGGGCCGACGCTTCGGCGTGGCCGGTTGTGCCGGTGCGGGGGTCGGCGTGGGAGCGTTGAGTTCAGCGAGGGCGGCATCGGTGAAGCCGGGGGCGATCTCGACCGGCTCGGCCTCAACCTCGGCATCGATGTCGGGTTCCGGATCGATCCGGCGGCTGCCGATCTCGCTACGGATCGCCGCCGCGGTCGGCCTACCCCCGGTGGCCTCGTTGACCTTCGCCATAACATCCACGGCTTCAGCGGGGTCAAGGCCTGTCAGCTCCCGCGCCTGCCCCTCATTGGCCGGAAGTGCCGGTGTGTCACCAATTGGTGACGTCGCCATCTCCAGGGCGGCTTCCATGCCGTCAACAACGGTCGCCGCACTCATGAGGTCATAGGCCCGCTTACGGCTAAGGTTCCACCGGCTCTGGCAGTACACCTCGAACGACGCATACTCGTGCCGATAAAGGCGATCGTCACGGATCTTCGCCAGGGCGCGGCCTATCTCGATGAACGACTCGAGACCTCGCTCGATGACAGACTCTTGCTGCTCGAGGTCATCTCTCAGTGCTGACAACTGATCGGCAGCGGCGACCGGCTCGCCGGGCAGATAGCTCGGGTAGCTCATCGGTTCACTCCCTCTACTGGTTTGGTGACCGGGGCGGCTCCCCCCGCCCCGGCCTGCGCGGGCTCCTGCGAGAGGGAGGGGGCCTGCGCGCTCCCGCACCGGCAGCGGTCAGCACGGGAGTGATCTACGAAGTCGGCAACGAGTGCTCGGACAACCGACCGCGGGTGCTCGATCACGCGACCACCCGCCGTTGATTGCTATTACGTCCATTGCTAGCGGATGCGTGCTCCACGAAAAGGAGATGCAGAGGCACGTCGAGAGCCTCCGCGATGCGTTCGGCCAACTGCGGTGTGCACGTGGTCTTGTTCTCGGCGCAGAGGTGCCCAATGAAGCTCTTTGAGCATCCGGCATACCGCCCAAGCCTGGCCATCGAAAATCCGCGCTGGTTCATCAGTGCTCGGAGAGTGTCCCCGGATGTGAGTTTCATCCAACTGCCTTTCGGCCATCGTTTGTATGACGCCACTTCATCCTCCATGGTCAACGGGTTGGTGTCAACTGTCGATGGATAAAACATACGACACTGGTAGACGCTTACGCAAGTAATCACAGCGTTGTAGTTCCGCAGCCAGCGGATATGATGGCGTCCAACACTGGATGAAACGGTCAACGGCAAAACGCCAATTCCGGCCGTTGTGGGGTAGACGGATGGGTGAGCGAATGACTAGCGACGTTCATACTCGGACGGCAGGCTCTGAGTCGTGAGCAAATTGTGGGAGTTCGTCCAGGCCCACCTGGACAGGACGGGAGCATCCGAGGCGGCGTTCGCACGCCAGATCGGTAGCATCCCGCAGACTGTCAACTCGTGGAAGAAGCGCGGGTTGAAGCAGCTCCCCGAAGTCGCCACTCTCCGTGCGATCTCAGAGATCACCGGCGCCAACTACGCGGACATCATTTCGGCCGTACTAACTGACATCGGGTACATCGAGGACGGCGAGCTGCCTACGGAGGCGATTACACCGAACGACCATCGGCAGATCGCTTTAGCAGCTCACCTACTTGTCGAGGCGGTTCCGAATATCGACGAACTTGATATCCCATTCGAGGACGTCTTTACGTTCGTTGGACTGGTCGAGCAGTCCGCGGGACTTCTTGGGCGCACTGGTCTCCATCAGGTAGATGACGCGACGGCGCAGGAGATTGTGGCCGAAGCCCGGAAAGCCGCGAGCAAGTATCGGCGGCTAGCACGGAGGGTGGCGGCTTCGCTCACAGGTGATGACGCGTCGGCAGATCGCCGACCGTCCGAGAGCCTGGAGGATTCCGATGCCCTACCAACTGATTCGCCCGCGTCGCCGGGAGCACCGGGCGAAGCGAGTGAAGAGCAGAAGACCACAGCCGGCGGCAAGGTCACAGCCTTGCCTTCCGGAATCAAGTCCCCAAACCTGAGCGGCCCGAGGATGCGAAGGCCGCCCGCAAGCGGAACCCACGGTTCAAACCCCAAGACCCTGACGAATCTCATTGATGTTATTCGAGGTCAGGGCCGTTTCTGTCAGAGGTGCATGTTCCTATTTCGGACATGAACTGGCATCCCTGGCGGTCAGCCCGCGATGACTACCCGCACATCGCGATCGACTGCACACAGCGACTCTCACCCGGAACGATGGGGCTCAACGGCGAGCGCACCATCTGGATTCACCGCGGCCTCACCCAAGCGGAGAGACGGTGCACCCTCACCCACGAGCTGCTGCACCGGGAGATGCCTGACGCTGATGAGGACACGATTGAGCGTGAGACGGCTCGCCGGCTGATCACACTCCCGCAGTTGGTGGACGCCTTCCGTTGGCTTCGTCACCCGTCACTGCCTGAGCTCGCTGAGCATCTGTGGGTGGACGAGCAGACGGCGTGGACGCGGATGCAACACCTGGACCCGATCGAGGTCGCCGAGATCGAAGCGGCGACCGAGGGTGACTGGTCGTGGAGTGACGTCGCATGACGGACGAAGAGAAGGCGATGCTCGACCTGGCCGGGCGGAGATGGAACTACGCCGGCAACCTCGAGCAGAAGGTGCGAGACGAGTTCGGCATCAGCCTCACCCGGTTCTGGCAGATTGTGAACCGCCTCCTGGACACTCAGGAAGCTTTAAGCTACTCACCGCAGGTGGTGAATGTACGAAGAGAACCCATGAAACGCGCCATCGCCCTGGCAGCAGCAGCCCTCTTCACCACCACCCTCCGCAGGAGTGGTGAACAGTCGAACGTTTGAACAGTATGAATCTTCTGCGGTGAGTAGCTTAAAGCTTCCTGAGTGTCCAGGAGGCGGTTCACAATCTGCCAGAACCGGGTGAGGCTGATGCCGAACTCGTCTCGCACCTTCTGCTCGAGGTTGCCGGCGTAGTTCCATCTCCGCCCGGCCAGGTCGAGCATCGCCTTCTCTTCGTCCGTCATGCGACGTCACTCCACGACCAGTCACCCTCGGTCGCCGCTTCGATCTCGGCGACCTCGATCGGGTCCAGGTGTTGCATCCGCGTCCACGCCGTCTGCTCGTCCACCCACAGATGCTCAGCGAGCTCAGGCAGTGACGGGTGACGAAGCCAACGGAAGGCGTCCACCAACTGCGGGAGTGTGATCAGCCGGCGAGCCGTCTCACGCTCAATCGTGTCCTCATCAGCGTCAGGCATCTCCCGGTGCAGCAGCTCGTGGGTGAGGGTGCACCGTCTCTCCGCTTGGGTGAGGCCGCGGTGAATCCAGATGGTGCGCTCGCCGTTGAGCCCCATCGTTCCGGGTGAGAGTCGCTGTGTGCAGTCGATCGCGATGTGCGGGTAGTCATCGCGGGCTGACCGCCAGGGATGCCAGTTCATGTCCGAAATAGGAACATGCACCTCTGACAGAAACGGCCCTGACCTCGAATAACATCAATGAGATTCGTCAGGGTCTTGGGGTTTGAACCGTGGGTTCCGCTTGCGGGCGGCCTTCGCATCCTCGGGCCGCTCAGGTTTGGGGACTTGATTCCGGGAAGGCAAGGCTGTGACCTTGCCGCCGGCTGTGGTCTTCTGCTCTTCACTCGCTTCGCCCGGTGCTCCCGGCGACGCGGGCGAATCAGTTGGTAGGGCATCGGAATCCTCCAGGCTCTCGGACGGTCGGCGATCTGCCGACGCGTCATCACCTGTGAGCGAAGCCGCCACCCTCCGTGCTAGCCGCCGATACTTGCTCGCGGCTTTCCGGGCTTCGGCCACAATCTCCTGCGCCGTCGCGTCATCTACCTGATGGAGACCAGTGCGCCCAAGAAGTCCCGCGGACTGCTCGACCAGTCCAACGAACGTAAAGACGTCCTCGAATGGGATATCAAGTTCGTCGATATTCGGAACCGCCTCGACAAGTAGGTGAGCTGCTAAAGCGATCTGCCGATGGTCGTTCGGTGTAATCGCCTCCGTAGGCAGCTCGCCGTCCTCGATGTACCCGATGTCAGTTAGTACGGCCGAAATGATGTCCGCGTAGTTGGCGCCGGTGATCTCTGAGATCGCACGGAGAGTGGCGACTTCGGGGAGCTGCTTCAACCCGCGCTTCTTCCACGAGTTGACAGTCTGCGGGATGCTACCGATCTGGCGTGCGAACGCCGCCTCGGATGCTCCCGTCCTGTCCAGGTGGGCCTGGACGAACTCCCACAATTTGCTCACGACTCAGAGCCTGCCGTCCGAGTATGAACGTCGCTAGTCATTCGCTCACCCATCCGTCTACCCCACAACGGCCGGAATTGGCGTTTTGCCGTTGACCGTTTCATCCAGTGTTGGACGCCATCATATCCGCTGGCTGCGGAACTACAACGCTGTGATTACTTGCGTAAGCGTCTACCAGTGTCGTATGTTTTATCCATCGACAGTTGACACCAACCCGTTGACCATGGAGGATGAAGTGGCGTCATACAAACGATGGCCGAAAGGCAGTTGGATGAAACTCACATCCGGGGACACTCTCCGAGCACTGATGAACCAGCGCGGATTTTCGATGGCCAGGCTTGGGCGGTATGCCGGATGCTCAAAGAGCTTCATTGGGCACCTCTGCGCCGAGAACAAGACCACGTGCACACCGCAGTTGGCCGAACGCATCGCGGAGGCTCTCGACGTGCCTCTGCATCTCCTTTTCGTGGAGCACGCATCCGCTAGCAATGGACGTAATAGCAATCAACGGCGGGTGGTCGCGTGATCGAGCACCCGCGGTCGGTTGTCCGAGCACTCGTTGCCGACTTCGTAGATCACTCCCGTGCTGACCGCTGCCGGTGCGGGAGCGCGCAGGCCCCCTCCCTCTCGCAGGAGCCCGCGCAGGCCGGGGCGGGGGGAGCCGCCCCGGTCACCAAACCAGTAGAGGGAGTGAACCGATGAGCTACCCGAGCTATCTGCCCGGCGAGCCGGTCGCCGCTGCCGATCAGTTGTCAGCACTGAGAGATGACCTCGAGCAGCAAGAGTCTGTCATCGAGCGAGGTCTCGAGTCGTTCATCGAGATAGGCCGCGCCCTGGCGAAGATCCGTGACGATCGCCTTTATCGGCACGAGTATGCGTCGTTCGAGGTGTACTGCCAGAGCCGGTGGAACCTTAGCCGTAAGCGGGCCTATGACCTCATGAGTGCGGCGACCGTTGTTGACGGCATGGAAGCCGCCCTGGAGATGGCGACGTCACCAATTGGTGACACACCGGCACTTCCGGCCAATGAGGGGCAGGCGCGGGAGCTGACAGGCCTTGACCCCGCTGAAGCCGTGGATGTTATGGCGAAGGTCAACGAGGCCACCGGGGGTAGGCCGACCGCGGCGGCGATCCGTAGCGAGATCGGCAGCCGCCGGATCGATCCGGAACCCGACATCGATGCCGAGGTTGAGGCCGAGCCGGTCGAGATCGCCCCCGGCTTCACCGATGCCGCCCTCGCTGAACTCAACGCTCCCACGCCGACCCCCGCACCGGCACAACCGGCCACGCCGAAGCGTCGGCCCATCACAGATGCTTTCGACTCCGCGACTTTCAACCTGAAGCGCGCTGTCGAATCGGTCAACCGGCTCGCCGCCGACGACCGCCTGAAAAGGAACAAGGACCAGATCAAGGCGTCCAACCTCAGCGATCTGATCCGCGTCCGCGACGCACTCAACAGCGTCATCACACAACTAGAAGGATAGCCCATGTCGAACTGGCAGAAAACTTCCGAAGGCGACTTCCACCGTAAGAGCCAGCATCTCGCGTCCGTCGGTGTGACACCGCAGAAGCCGTCGGCGTCGACCATCTTCGTCGACCCGGCGATGGCGCGTCGTGTACTCGCGAAGAACACACACAACCGACCGATCAAAGAGTCACAGGTAGTGCGTCTCATGGCCGAGATGACTTCCGGACGCTGGAAGTACAACGGAGAAGCCATCAAGTGGTCGATCGATGATGTCCTCCTCGATGGGCAGCACCGGCTGACTGCACTCGCCCGGATGGACGACAACTTTCCGGCCATTCCTTTCCTGGTTGTACGCGGGCTCCCCGCAGACACACAAAGCACGATGGATCAAGGGACAACCCGGACGGCCGGCGACCAACTGGTCCTCGAAGGCTTCTTGGTTCGACTGATTCGAGGATCGTCGCAGGCGGCATCCGGGTCTACCTGGAGTGGCAGCGTATGGCGTTCTTCGGCGATCAGAAGGTCGCAAGCAAGATCAGCAACCCGGAGGTAGTCGCCTGGGCCGCCGAGCACCCGGTCGAGATGGCCATCCTTCAGGACCTTGCCAGTCAGCGTCTCCGGCGCGTCAAGTGCCGACCCAGCGTGACCCTTGCAGTGCTGCTGCAGTTCCGACTGATCGACGGCGAAGCGGCTCGCGAGTTCAGCGAAGGACTCTACTCAGGCGCCGGGCTCCAGTCCGGCAATCCCATTCTCGCCCTGCGTGACCGACTCGATCGTATCCGCGAAGGCAAAGTCAACGTCAGCGACCGTGATCTCATTGGTTACTTCGTGATGGCCTGGAACCACTGGCGCCGTGGTGGGAACACGTCCAAGCTGCAGATGCCCAGAGGCGGGGCCTGGACGCGCGAGTCCTTCCCCGAGGCGGTCTGACTCATGTCCTTCTCGCACTACGCAGATCCAGTCCCTGTAGTAGCAGATGAAAACAGGAAGGTCCACGTATCGCTCGGTGAGGTGAGCGGCCTCGACCTGGCGTACCTGTCGGTTGAGTCCCCGTCCGGCCGGGTGAAGTGGTTCTCACGCTCGCCGAGCTACGCGACGTGTACAGAGCAATGCAGGAGGCCGATCCGGACTGGCGTGAGCCCAGCGGCGGCTACTACCTCTACCGAGTTGCGATCACGAGCTATCCCGAAGGGGCACTGACCTTCTACACCGACGACACCGGTGAGGAGTTCGGGTACCCCAACCCTGACTGGGAACCCGAGGGGTGGGACCCCGATCCGGGGTATATCGCGCAGTTCGGGAGTCGACGCTTCCACTGGCCGTCCACTAAGCGCGAGTACAAGTCGTTGTCCTCCGCGAAGTCTAGGCCAAGCTCATCGAATCGTATGGTGCGACAGCGGTTGTGGAGCGGTCGTCGCGGATTGTGTGGCCTGGGCCGGACGATTCCCACCTGGACCGTATCGGCGGTGCGGCATGAGCACCGATCCTGCTGTGGAGGCTGCGCGTAAGGCGTGGGAGCAGTCGTCTCCGCTACGCCCGTTCGACCCGGAGGAGTCGCCGGAGTACTGGATGGTGTTGGCCGCACGCGAAGCACTCAAGTCGAGTCGGCTGCGCACTGCCCTCAATGATCTGGTGGCCCACGGTGATCTGACTCCGTCGGGGCGGATCGTCCTGCAACGCATCATCGGCGGTGCGGCATGAGTGATCTTCCGCTGCATGAGGTTCCGCCCATCCCCATCGACGGCTTGACGGGTACCCATCACGTCACGACCATTCCCGCCACAGGGGAACCCGTCTTCGTGATCTTTCCGCCGGGTGAGGACGACGCCATCGAACTCACCCGCCCGCAACTGTGGCAGCACATCGATGCGCTGCTCACCCTGCTCAAGCGAACCCCCATCCCCACCAGAACCTTGGAGGCGTCATGAACGACAGAAACCTTCAGCCCCTTCAGTACACCCTGAAGGAGGCCGCCCAAATCCTGGGAGTCTCCGAGAAGACCCTTCGCCGCGAGTATGTCGAGGGGCGAATCCTGTTCCGAACCTTGCGTGAGGGGGCGGCAAGTACTTTATCGACCACGAAGAGTGTGTGCGGTGGCGGAACTCGCTGCCGCAGCCGGCTCCGGGTGAGAGGGCGGCGTCGTGAAGGCCGCGATCTGGGTTCCCGCGTATGCGTGTCTTGTGTTGGGGGTGTGGGCGATCCTCCCACCTCTCGGACCGGAAGAACTGGTGGCGTTCGTGATCGTCGCGGTCCTGTTGCTGATGACGGTGGTCGGGTTCTGCATGCCCACCCAGGAGGTCGACCAGTGAGCGGGGCCGAAACCATCTTCGGGTCCGAGCTGTATGGCGCGATCGTGCAGCAGCAGATCGCCGACGCACAACACACCCAGAACCAGCTCGACAAGTACTACCAGCGCAAGGAGGCGCAACTCCTCTGGCTGCGTGCAGAGATAGCGCACTACGCAGCCAAGCAGGACTCGAAGTCGGTCGAGTACGCGCTGCTTTCAATCCTCCAGCGCTCCTACGACATCGAAGACGAGGGGGTCGACCAGTGAGCAGCGGTGCAGTGGAAGCCCGCTATGCCGGCTGGTGCCCCAAATGCCGCACCGACTACCCCGTAGGCACATTGATCGGCTACGTCCGCGAATACCTGGTGTTCCCGGATGGGCGGGCGGGGAAGAACGTGACGGTGTGTGAGCCGTGCGCGGTGGAGGTGACCCGTGAGCGTCGTTGACATGCAGGCGTTTCGGACGGCACGCGACATCGTGGAGGTGGAAGCCGACCTCGCTTCCGAGGCATTCACGCACGGCTTCATGTCCTCGATGCAGGTTTCGGCTGCCGGGTGTAGCGCGGTCCTCACCGACTTCTACGGGCGTCGGGTGTTGAAGGTGGAGCCGCAATCGTCGCCATGGATCACCCGCGATCACGTGCTGGTGTTCCTCGCAGCGCAGGAGGCCCAGCCATGAGCATCTACTACCAGGACGACCTGGTCACCCTCTACCACGGCGACTGCCGAGAGGTCATGGCAGACATGGCAGATCGGTCGGTCGATGTGGTGATCACGGATCCGCCGTACACCGAACGCACACACGGAATGGCAAAGACGAACAGGGGTGCTGGTCATGGCATAAAGGCCGTCACGTTCGCGGCGATCTCTGACGCTGACCTGCGGGCCGTACTCGCCGAGTGTGGGCGGGTCTCGGCGAGTTGGGTGGTCACGTCGCTTGATTACGCGCACGCTTTCGCCTTCGACCAGGGTCCGCCGGTCGGGTTGCGCTCGCTGCGCATCGGTGTCTGGGTGAAGCCCAACCCGATGCCGCAGATCAGTGCCGACCGTCCCGGGCAAGGCTGGGAAGCGATTTCATTTCTACACCGCGCCGACACCAAACCGGCCTGGAACGGGGGTGGCAAGGCTGGCGTGTGGACGTACCCCGTCGTGCAGAACACCGGTCACCCGACGGCGAAACCGCTGCCAATGGTGGAGGACTGGGTGCGCCTGTTCACGAACGCCTCGGAAACGGTGTTCGACCCGTTCGCCGGTTCGGGCACCACGTTGATTGCTGCGGCGAACGAAAACCGTAAGGCGGTCGGTGTCGAGCTTGAGGAGCGTTACTGCGAGCTGATTGCGAAACGCCTCAGTAATCAGACGATGGCTCTCGACTTCGGGGATGCGTCATGAGTGCCGCGGAGCACCGCCAGATCGACGGTGTCGACATGTGGGTGCAACACCTCCCAGACCTCCACCTGTTTTGGGCGTGGGTGAACGGACGCACCGAGTTCGTCACCTGGCCCGACGCCGACCACCCCAGGCCCCCGTTGATCGTGCAGGCCTGGTGGCTGAGCGGCTGTTCGAGTTGGTGGCGAGAGCGAAGGCGGCGGCGTGAGGTTCATGTCGAACCGCACCCATGCTGCCGGCGGGTTCCGGTGGCGCGGCCCCCAATACCCTACGACCTACCCGGACCTGGAGATGTTCTCCCGGACGACCCGGTCGAGCCGGAAGAACTGTTCCCCAATCCTGCCTACGGGCAACAAGACCCATGGAGACAACAATGACCGAAGACATTAGCCAGGACGAACTGTTCCGGCTCACAGGGCGTGATGTCGTCCTGTGCCCGGAGTGCGGCCACGGCATCGACCCGCACGGCACCGATCCGGGGGTGCGTGCGGGGTCGGCAAGTGCGAATGCATGATGTCGCCCAACGGCATCGCCTACGCCCTGATCAATCCGGAAGTCACCCCGGCGCAGAAGCACTACGCCGAAGCGGAGAGGATGCTCGCGTTCATCGAGCACGACCGCAACCTCACGACCACCCAGCACTCGGAGGTCGCAGCGCGCGCCCAGGTGCACGCCACCCTCGCGCAGGCCGCTTCACTGCGGGAGGTTCTGGAATCCCGCGCCACCACCCGGTACCACGTCACGGTCCAGGATGAGGGCGAGTTCCGCCGACGCAGCAGCCGTCTCGGATCTTTCGGTGGTGCGCTGTGAACTCTGTGAGACAGCTTCCCAGCAGCGGTTCGTGGTCTGACCGCTACCGCACGATGCTCGACATCGCCGTGTGGTGTGGCGGCATGATCGTCCGCCCCAAACCCCACCAACTCCAGCTACGGGTGGATGGTGTGACTGCCCTTCCGGGGGATTGGATCAAGGCTGACGGCAACGGGTTCGAGGTCATCCCCTCCAGGGCGGAGCAGACCTCTGATGCCCGACTACAAAGGCCCCCTCGACTACGTCGATGTCGCGACCCGAATTGTTGAGTTCCGCAACCAGCACCCCACCGGCTCTCTCCAGCAGGTGCGATACGAAGTTCTTGAGGTTGGCGCAAGAGCTTCCTCGCGTTCACCGCCGCCGCCTACCGCACGCCGGATGATGAGCGTCCCGGTATCGGTACCGCGTGGGAACCCATCCCCGGCCCCACATCTTTCACCCGTGACTCGGAGATGCAGAACGCTGAGACCGCGGCGTGGGGGAGGGCGATCGTCGCAGCGTTGGCGGCGGACACGAAGAAGGGTGTGGCGTCGTCGGAGGAGGTCCGGAACCGTCAGCAGACGCCGGCGCAGCGGGCGCAACGCGAACTGGCTGAGGCTGTGACGGCTGCGGGGATGGTGACGAAGGAGTTCGCCGAGTGGGCGATGACCACCCGCAATGTCGATCTGAAGACTGCCGGGATTGCGGTGCTGGTGCCGCTGACTCGTGAGGTGCAGGAGAAGGGGAAGGCGATCATGTCTGTCCCGGATCATGATGCGGCGCAAACCACCCTGGCCGACGAACTCGGCGCACAGGAGGCGTCGTGAGCGGGCGGGCGATGGGATCGCATCAGTGCGCCACCACCGGGACGACGTGTGGCTGACACCACCGCACGTCCTCGACGCCCTCGGCCCGTTCGACCTCGACCCGTGCGCCGCACCGGCAGAAGCGAACTGGACGACCGCACGCCACCACTACCGACTACCCGACGACGGACTCACACTGCCGTGGAAGGGCGCGTGTGGTGCAACCCGCCCTACTCCAATGTGTGGCGGTGGCTCGACCGGCTCGCCAACCACGGCACCGGCACCGCACTGATCTTCGCCCGCACCGAGACCGCCGGATTCCAGGCGCAGGTGTGGCGGCGGGCGACCGCAGTGCTGTTCCTCGAAGGGCGGCTCACCTTCCACCACCGCGATGGATCGAAGGCCGCGGCGAA
>NZ_FNLM01000004.1 GCF_900105725.1 Gordonia westfalica | reverse complement strand
GCGCCCGGTCGACGCAGAGGAAACCCTGAAGGGTTTCGAGGAGAAGGAAGTCACCCTCCGGTGGCTCAAGCCGTACGTGTCGGCTGCCGAGTACAAGCTCTGATGACGAAGATCCCTGAGGGCACCATCCAGTGGATCAAGAGCAGCTCGAAGATCCTGACATCAACAGTGGGGGAATCTTCGGCCTCCGCCGACTCCTAGACGAGCACGGGGAGGCCATCGAGTACGACCTGATTTCCCGCGGCCTCAGGTTGCGGGATTCTCGGGAAGCCTGGTTTTCATGGACTGACCTGCGGGCTATTGTCCGCAGGGCTCGCACAGACCACGCAATGGAGCTGTTCCGGCATGGAATCCTGACACTTGGCTGTGGTCTGATCCGTCTGTGATGCTCTTGTCGGAGGTGGCGACGATCGTTTCCGACCTCCGATACATGCAGGCGTTGACCACGTTTAACGAAGTGCCTGAGATCTACTTCCCGGCCCGGTATGGGCCGCCTCGGGATGACGCTGCCGAAGCTACCGAGGGCGAAGGTCCCAGCGAGGCTGAGAAGGCTCGGGCGGTCGCGGCGTCGATGCGCTAGATATCACCGGACTTCACTAGTTCGCCGCCGAACTGTCCCGCAATCTGGCCTGCCATGACCGCGTTCTGGTCGAGGCTGATCAGCCAGGTTGGTCCGTTACGTAGTAGTGGCGATCGCCAGTGATGTCTCCCGTGATGTCAGAGTGCTTTACCGATGCAGCGATTCCCTTCGAGGCGAGGTCTTCTGAGAACCACACACTCAGTCGAGCTTCGGCCGTTGGGGTTAGTGGGCACGATCCGTGCTCAGCCTTCGGCCCCGAGGTTGCGTCAGTAACCAGGCATGGGAAGCCGGCTGAAGTTAGTCCGGCCGCGAGTTGACTCACTGACGTGTACGCACCTGCGACTGCAGGGGCAGGTGCGGAGGCCGACGATGTCGCAGGAGCCTTACCGGCCTCGGGGCTTCGGTCGCTGCACCCAGAGGCGGCGAGGGCGAATGCGATTACTGGGATGGCAATGCATGCACGTTTCATCTCGACAGGATAAGCCGTCAGTGCGACGACCCGAGATAGAATGGAGCGACCCCGGAGGTGCTACCAACACCAGCCGGGGCCTAACCCACTCGCTTGAAGCACCAAGGAGGGGCTGCCGTGAAGGCTACCCGAACCCGACGTCCATGTCCGACATGTGGATCACCCATCGACCGAGGTCCCGGACAGCATGCGTACTGCTCCGACGAATGTCGCCCCATCTGCGAGCACCCCACATGCGACCGCCCTACGCGGGGCATGCAGACGGTGTGCGACTCGCACCGGGTTCAGCTTGATCGCCACGGCGAACTCCGGCCGGACACGTGGTCGAAGGAATGGGTGTGCGTCGTTTGCGGGGCAGGTGTCCGAAGGGGTCGGGGCGCCGTAAGCACTGCTCGAGGGGCTGTCAGCAAACCGACTCTCGATACAACGGGCGTCGCCCAACGACGGCGAAATGTCGGCTATGCGGGCAGGACTTCTCCCTACAGCGGCGCACCGGGGCGAGGCTTCAGCGCACCGACACTCAGTGGTGCCGCACCTGCGGTAGAGAATCCCCCGAAGCGCGCCGATATCTGAAGTACGGAATCACCCCGGAGGAGTACGCGGCCGCGATGAATCGGGGCTGCGACATCTGCGGCGAGCGCGTGGGGGCGCTACATATCGACCATGACCACAGCTGCTGCCCTCCACGGAGTAAGCAGTGGCGAACCTGCGGGCAGTGCGTCCGCGGATTCCTCTGCGGATCGTGCAACCGCGGATTGGGCCTACTGAAGGATGACCCGAACGTGCTGCGAAGCGCGATCGAGTACCTCGGTCGAAAGGCCTAGAAACAGCGCATACATACGGACTCAACGAACACCCCTAAGGCCATGAGCCTCTGGGGTGTTCGTCATTTCTGGCGGCAAGCAAAGGGGGTGGCAGCGTGGCCACGGAGCTAGGTTTGCCTACATTTCCATCGTTCCAGAGACGAGCCGTATCGCTCCTGGCATCCGTAACGCGCTCAATGGTGCTGAACGCGGCGCTGGTGACACTGGGCGTCGCATGGGTCACACGATGTCCACCGCCCTCGGCACGGCGCTGGGGATTGGCGTGTCGAAGGCGGCGGGCGCAGCATCGAAGGTGCTGCAGGATGCCCTGTCGGCAGGCTACAACCGGATCACCACCCTGGAGAAGGCGGACATCCAGTTCCGCAATATGGGGCTGTCGGCCGGTGACACGAAGCGTCAGCTTGCCGATCTGAATGACATCGTCACCGGCACCTCGACTTCGCTGGCTGATGCAGCGGCGGCAGCAGCGATGCTGGGCGGTGCTGGCGTGGCGGCGGGCGACGACATGAACAACGCTGTGAAGGCGTTGGTGAACATCTCTGCGGCCTCTGGCGCCTCGGCGCAGGACATCGGCCTCGTGATGATGCAGATCAAGGCGTCGGGCAAGTTGATGGGCTCGGAGGCGTTGCAGCTGGCCCAGCGCGGCGTGCCGATCTATGACCTCATTGCGAAGTCGATCGGCAAGACGACTGCCGAGGTCCGCACCCTCGGCGAAGAGGGCAAGATCTCGTTCGACCAGGTCGTCACGGCGATCAACCAGGGCACCGGCAACCTCGCGAAGGAGATGGGCGAGACCCTTCCCGCGAAGCTCGCCAACTTCCG
Source organism: Gordonia westfalica (assembly GCF_900105725.1). Lineage (NCBI taxonomy): Bacteria > Bacillati > Actinomycetota > Actinomycetes > Mycobacteriales > Gordoniaceae > Gordonia > Gordonia westfalica. The sequence continues at coordinate 1,128 of NZ_FNLM01000004.1, read as the reverse complement.
GACCGCGATGGGCCGCCTGTCGGCTGCGGGCATGGAGCCGTTCCTTCTCCGCGCCAAGGGCGGCGTTGTCGGCCTGACCGAAGCAGTAAACGATCTCACCCCGAAGATGAAGGATTTCGCGCTCGCCGCGGACGCCAAGATCTTCGACCAGTGGGTGCCGCAGCTCAAGGGTCTGTATGCAACCCTCGAGGGCTCGGGAGCTCTTGATCGAGCGGCCGAAACCTTTACGGCGCTGTGGGATTCACTGATGGAACTCGGTCCTGCAGCGCGTACGATTGGGGCGGCACTCGCGGAAGCGTCTGCGTCGCTCGGCGTCGGCGGCTGCAGGTGTTCCTGGCGACGGTCCAGACGGCGTCGGGGATTCTGCAAGGACTCGCCCCGGTGCTTCAGACTGTCGGCGATCTCATGGAGGCGCATCCGGGTTACGTCACCGCAGCGCTCGCGGCGTGGTTGGCGTTCCGAACCGTGCCCGCAATCCTGGGGCGCGTCACGACGGCGCTCGGCCCGATGCATACGGGAATCAGTCGTGTCGGAACGGCGTTCGGCGGTGTGCGTCCGGCAATCGGCAACTTCACCGACGCCTATCGGACCTCGCTTGGCTACATCCGGCAGGCGAACCCGCAGCTCTCGACGGCCGGCGCCCATATCCGCGTCCTTGGTGCCAACGCGGGAATGGCCGCTTCCGGCGGACTCAGCGCACTACGTGGGGCGGCCGGTGGACTGTCTGCGGCATTGGGCGGCCCTTTGAATATCGCGCTCATGGCTGGTGCCGCATATCTGATGATGGGCGCGCAGGCTCACGCCGATGCGACGCAGAAGGCGAAGGCTCAGTCGCAGGCGGTGAAGGAGCTTGCGGAGTCCCAGAGGCTGATGGGTGCCGCTTTCCGTGAGTCCCGGTGCCATGAACGATGACACCTGGGCCAAGGCTGCGGAACAGGTTGGGGCGTACCAGAAGACGCTGAGCACTGCCGCCGATCAGCACAAGTCGACGTGGGAACAGCTCAAAGAGGTCGGCGGCCTCTTCAAGATGGCATCCGGCTCGAACGAAGTGCTGAATGAGAACGCCGAGCGAGCCATGGCGGCTGAAAAGGCGATCCGCGATCTCGGATGTCCAACGAAGAAGTCGCC
>NZ_FNLM01000003.1 GCF_900105725.1 Gordonia westfalica | reverse complement strand
GATCCGGATCTACTCGAGGACACACACAAGCAGGTGCGGGAACTTACCGGCGCCGACAATCGCGCCGCCCACGACTACCAGAAACTTCTCCTGGTCCGCGACCACGGAGAGATCGGCCCCGTCCTCACATGCGGACCAGAACTTCAAAGCCGCCTAGAGCTTCCCTCGCACACCAGTGCGGGGATTTTGAGCGCCGCAACGGCGCACCATCCGACGAAACGTCAGGAGCAACATGCCCGAGGAAACTGCTGCCGCCGAAACGGTTGACCAGCAAGACGACCCGACCGCCGAGGTTGAGACCACCGACAGTGAGCCCACGCTCAGTGTGGAGGATCTCATCGCTGAACGCGACAAGTGGAAGTCGCTGTCTCGCGAGAACGAGAAGGGCCGGAAGGCGAACGCCGACAAGGCCCGCAAGTACGACGAACTGCTGGCGCAGAAGGAACGCGACGAGCAGACCTGGCAGGAGCGGGCCGAAAAGGCCGAAGCTGCCCTCGCTGCAAACACGAAGCAGCGGGAACGCGACAACCTCGCCAAGAAGATCGTGGAAGGCACCGATGCCCGCGGATCTACTCGTCGGTGACACCGAGGAGGAGATGCGCGCCCATCTCGACCGCCTGCAATCGTTCCGCGGACCCAAGCAGACCGTACCGCCCGCTGCCCCGGCATCGGTGGTTGCCAATGCCGATGCGGCGCCGGCGAACAAGGTGCAGCAGCTCACTCAGGCAGACCTGAAGAACATGTCCCCAGCCCAGATTCGCGACGCTGACGCCAAAGGCCAGCTCGACGAACTCAAGGCATCCGAAAGTAAGGAGCCATCATGGCCATCACCATTTCATTCCCGAACTGTGGCGGCGAACATCACCCAGGCGTGGGACGCCGAGAAGGTGTTCGCCGCTCTGCTCGACCGCCAGTACGAAGGCGTCGCGACAAAGGCAACACCGTCACATCCCGTGTCGTCGCACCCGCGATCAAGGACTACAAGGCCAACAACCGCACACGTCGGCTGACGCCATCACCGACACCGGCGTCGACCTCCTGATCGACCAGGAGAAGAACTTCGACTTCAAGGTCGACGACATCGACGCCGCCCAGTCTGCGGGCAGCCTGGCCCCGTACACCGACGCCGCCGGAAAGGCGCTCGTCGATGACGCGGACAAGTTCATCGCCACCATGCTCGCCGCCGGAGCCACCAACCTGTCGGGCTCCGCTCCGGACACCGGGAACAAGGCATTCGACCTCGTCAAGGCTGCTCGTGTGGCCCTGAACAAGAAGAACGCCCCCGCCTCCGGCCGAGTTCTCGTGTGCAACGCCGACTTCGAAGGTCTGCTCCTCGGCGCGGATTCGAAGCTCACCAGCTTCGATGTGTCCGGCGACAACAACGGCCTCCGCAACGGCACCATCGGCTCCCTCCTCGGGTTCCGTGTGCTGTCGTCGAACAACCTGCCCAACAACTCACCCCCGGCTTCGTGGCGTTCCACCGGAGGCCGCGGCCTACGTGTCGCAGCTCGATAAGGTGGAGGCCTGCGCGCCGACAACAGCTTCGCCGACCGGCTGCGCGCCTGCACGTGTACGGCGGCAAGGTTGTCCGTCCGGACGGCGTCGTCAAGTTCGGAATGACTTCGGGTAGCTGATCCAGGTGTCTCTTCCTCCCCTTGCTGTTCGTGACGACGTGATCGCCGTGGCGCAAAGGGACCTGACCGAACCTGAGCACGCGTCGGTGTATCAACTGTTGGATGCGGCATCGGACCAGTTCCGTGCCGCATCCCAACAGCAGTTCACCCCGGCGAGTCGACGGTGCGGTTGAAGGTGAATGGTGGCGGGTCCGTCTGGACCAGTTGCCAGTCACAGGGGTGACGTCTGTGACCGATGACGCGGGAAACTCTGTGGACTACACCGAAATGGGATGTGGTTGACCGTCGGATGTGATTCTTCACGGTTCCTCACTGTCACATACTCGCATGCGGAGAAGTGCCGCCGCGTGTGAAGAATGCGGTCGCCGAAATGGTGATCCGCGCTCTTGTGACGCCGGAGGAAGTGATGGCCGGAGCCCGGTCGCTGACCGACTCCGCAGGTCCGATCTCGCAGACCACTGCATGGTCGGTTCGAGCGCCGAACTCGGGTTTGCAGATGTCCGAGTCGGACCTGAAGTTGGCGCATCGTTTCGCTGGCAGGGAGGGCAAGTCATTGTCCAGGCACGTAGGGGAATACCCGCCGTCTTCGACGTAGAACACCTGCCGTTCAACGGAACCGGCGCCGACGACTACGGCAACGATGTCGAGTCCTGGGCGAACCGGACCCGCGGAAGTTCGTGACGTTCATCGACCCACAAAGCGATGAACTAGATCTCCGGGGCACATCCGGGACTCCGTTGACGTGGGAATCATCGTCCTCCCGATTTCGGTCCGGTGTCACCACGTGACAGGGAAGTCATCGACGGAACTGTCTATGACGTTGTCGGCCAACCCAAGGACTACACCAGATTCGTCTCTCACGGCGGCGTTGCTACGTCGTAACTCTGAAGGTGGTGAAGTCGTCGTGAGAATCGAGTGGAATCAGAAGGCGTTCAAGGACGTCCGATACGGTCGGACGTCCGACATCATCAGCGAGCTCGAGGGTCATGCTGAGCGCATTGCTGACGATGCGAGCGCTATGGCGAGGCACGTACGCGGTGGGTTCACGGCAGGCATGCACGTCCCCAGGGCCGTTGGCGTGCCTCTGTCGTCACCGCCGACTACAAGGCGCAACGCGACAATGCCGCAACAACACGATCCTCAGGGCTCTCGGATAACTGATGTCGACACCCACGCTGGCGGCGCTCTCCATCTGCCGAGCGGCGCTGCTGGAGTGAAGTTCTCCACGACGTCTCAGAAGACCCTGCCGATTCGGGAGGGTTTCTCGTATCGGCGGCCCACGGATCGCTCACTGGATCGCGCTCGCATCCTTGTCGAACTGTACGGCTCAACCCCAAGGCAGCCCGGACACGGCGTGGACTGAGCAATCGATCGGAACCATCGCGGACGGATTCCAGGCTGCATCCTCGGCGGCCCATGGGCAGGCCTGTGGTAACCGACTGGGTCATGAACAGCCTGGCCGACTATCCCAACCCGGACTATGAAAAGCATTCCCGGTTCCAGTTCACCGGGACACTCTTCGTGCTCCGAACCTAAAGTCTCCTAACTGAATAACCCTTTCGCGGCTCCTGGTCACCTCGCTGAAAGGGGCAAAACAATGGCAGTCGAACACTCTTACGTGGCGCAGTCGCTCGACGGCGGCGTCTACTGCGGGCACCTCTGGGTACCACGCTTCCCACCGCTCCGGTCGAGTCGCCGGAAGACCTGAACGCCGCGTTCGAGGACCACGGAACCGCGGCGGTCGACGGCCTGTCGGTCGGCATCACCCGCACCTCGAACACCGTCAAGGACTTCGACGGTGGCGACTACGTCGATGTGCAGACCGAGTACGGCACCAGCTTCAAGATCAAGCTGCTCGACGTCGACCTGCCGTCGGTGAAGCGGACCGTCGCAGGTGACGACAACGTCACCCTCATCCCGCTGCCGGCGGCAAGGGGCAGCGCTACCACGTCCGCCACAACTCGTCGCAGCTTCCGCTGTCGGCCCACGTGTTCGCCACGAAGTGCGGCAAGAAGTTCAAGACGTACGTCGTGGAGAAGGGCGCGTCTCGGAGATCGCGGAGTGGAAGGACGAGTCGCAGGACGCGTCGGGCGTGGAGTTGACGATCCGAGCGTTCCGCAACTCCAACGGCGACTACGTCGACGAGTTCGGCGACGTGGACGGCATCGCCGCCACTTCGGGTAGCTGACCCGTCTTGCCCGGGGAGGTATCTAGCCTCCCGGGCACACAATCTCGGCCTGGCGAAGGGGTGTCATGTTGTCCCTGACCAGGAGCCGCGTCTTTTGCCAGGCCGGGCTGCTCCTGGTTGAAGTTCTATCCCAATGTTGAAAGGTTCCTGGTCAAACCATGTCTGTTCCCGAAGGCTACGCAGTAGCCCCTCGTCCGACGATCACCTGTTGAAGTTCGCCGTCCCCATCCCGGGCGCGATCCGGTACTGGTGTCGATGCCGCCGCGCAAGTGGATGGACCCCGCGAGATCAAGAAGTACCAGGACTGGATCACCCCGTTCGGGGAAGCGGATGTGAAGATCGCCGAATGGGCGAACAGCCTCAACAGCGCGGAGAAGACGCTGCCGCGCCGGTCGACGCAGAGGAAACCCTGAAGGGTTTCGAGGAGAAGGAAGTCACCCTCCGGTGGCTCAAGCCGTACGTGTCGGCTGCCGAGTACAAGCTCCTGATGACGAAGATCCCTGAGGGCACCATCCAGTGGATCAAGAAGCAGCTCGAAGATCCTGACATCACAGTGGGGGAATCTTCGGCCTCCGCCGACTCCTAGACGAGCACGGGGAGGCCATCGAGTACGACCTGATTTCCCGCGGCCTCAGGTTGCGGGATCTCGGGAAGCCCTGGTTTTCATGGACTGACCTGCGGGCTATTGTCCGCAGGGCTCGCACAGACCACGCAATGGAGCTGTTCCGGGCATGGAATCCTGACACTTGGCTGTGGTCTGATCCGTCTGTGATGCTCTTGTCGGAGGTGGCGACGATCGTTTCCGACCTCCGATACATGCAGGCGTTGACCACGTTTAACGAAGTGCCTGAGATCTACTTCCCGGCCCGGTATGGGCCGCCTCGGGATGACGCTGCCGAAGCTACCGAGGGCGAAGGTCCCAGCGAGGCTGAGAAGGCTCGGGCGGTCGCGGCGTCGATGCGCTAGATATCACCGGACTTCACTAGTTCGCCGCCGAACTGTCCCGCAATCTGGCCTGCCATGACCGCGTTCTGGTCGAGGCTGATCAGCCAGGTTGGTCCCGTTACGTAGTAGTGGCGATCGCCAGTGATGTCTCCCGTGATGTCAGAGTGCTTTACCGATGCAGCGATTCCCTTCGAGGCGAGGTCTTCTGAGAACCACACACTCAGTCGAGCTTCGGCCGTTGGGGTTAGTGGGCACGATCCGTGCTCAGCCTTCGGCCCGAGGTTGCGTCAGTAACCAGGCATGGGAAGCCGGCTGAAGTTAGTCCGGCCGCGAGTTGACTCACTGACGTGTACGCACCTGCGACTGCAGGGGCAGGTGCGGAGGCCGACGATGTCGCAGGAGCCTTACCGGCCTCGGGCTTCGGTCGCTGCACCCAGAGGCGGCGAGGGCGAATGCGATTACTGGGATGGCAATGCATGCACGTTTCATCTCGACAGGATAAGCCGTCAGTGCGACGACCCGAGATAGAATGGAGCGACCCCGGAGGTGCTACCAACACCAGCCGGGGCCTAACCCACTCGCTTGAAGCACCAAGGAGGGGCTGCCGTGAAGGCTACCCGAACCCGACGTCCATGTCCGACATGTGGATCACCCATCGACCGAGGTCCCGGACAGCATGCGTACTGCTCCGACGAATGTCGCCCCATCTGCGAGCACCCCACATGCGACCGCCTACGCGGGGCATGCAGACGGTGTGCGACTCGCACCGGGTTCAGCTTGATCGCCACGGCGAACTCCGGCCGGACACGTGGTCGAAGGAATGGGTGTGCGTCGTTTGCGGGGCAGGTGTCCCGAAGGGGTCGGGGCGCCGTAAGCACTGCTCGAGGGCTGTCAGCAAACCGACTCTCGATACAACGGGCGTCGCCCAACGACGGCGAAATGTCGGCTATGCGGGCAGGACTTCTCCCTACAGCGGCGCACCGGGGCGAGGCTTCAGCGCACCGACACTCAGTGGTGCCGCACCTGCGGTAGAGAATCCCCGAAGCGCGCCGATATCTGAAGTACGGAATCACCCCGGAGGAGTACGCGGCCGCGATGAATCGGGGCTGCGACATCTGCGGCGAGCGCGTGGGGCGCTACATATCGACCATGACCACAGCTGCTGCCCTCCACGGAGTAAGCAGTGGCGAACCTGCGGGCAGTGCGTCCGCGGATTCCTCTGCGGATCGTGCAACCGCGGATTGGGCCTACTGAAGGATGACCCGAACGTGCTGCGAAGCGCGATCGAGTACCTCGGTCGAAAGGCCTAGAAACAGCGCATACATACGGACTCAACGAACACCCCTAAGGCCATGAGCCTCTGGGGTGTTCGTCATTTCTGGCGGCAAGCAAAGGGGGTGGCAGCGTGGCCACGGAGCTAGGTGTTGCCTACATTTCCATCGTTCCAGAGACGAGCCGTATCGCTCCTGGCATCCGTAACGCGCTCAATGGTGCTGAACGCGGCGCTGGTGACACTGGGCGTCGCATGGGTCACACGATGTCCACCGCCCTCGCACGGCGCTGGGGATTGGCGTGTCGAAGGCGGCGGGCGCAGCATCGAAGGTGCTGCAGGATGCCCTGTCGGCAGGCTACAACCGGATCACCACCCTGGAGAAGGCGGACATCCAGTTCCGCAATATGGGGCTGTCGGCCGGTGACACGAAGCGTCAGCTTGCCGATCTGAATGACATCGTCACCGGCACCTCGACTTCGCTGGCTGATGCAGCGCGGCAGCAGCGATGCTGGGCGGTGCTGGCGTGGCGGCGGCGACGACATGAACAACGCTGTGAAGGCGTTGGTGACATCTCTGCGCTCTGGCGCCTCGTTTCACCAACGCTTCACAGCGTTGTTCATGTCGTCGCCCGCCGCCACGCCAGCACCGCCAGCATCGCTGCTGCCGCCGCTGCATCAGCCAGCGAAGTCGAGGTGCCGGTGACGATGTCATTCAGATCGGCAAGCTGACGCTTCGTGTCACCGGCCGACAGCCCATATTGCGGAACTGGATGTCCGCCTTCTCCAGGGTGGTGATCCGGTTGTAGCCTGCCGACAGGGCATCCTGCAGCACCTTCGATGCTGCGCCGCCGCCTTCGACACGCCAATCCCCAGCGCCGTGCCGAGGGCGGTGGACATCGTGTGACCCATGCGACGCCCAGTGTCACCAGCGCCGCGTTCAGCACCATTGAGCGCGTTACGGATGCCAGGAGCGATACGGCTCGTCTCTGGAACGATGGAAATGTAGGCAACACCTAGCTCCGTGGCCACGCTGCCACCCCCTTTGCTTGCCGCCAGAAATGACGAACACCCCAGAGGCTCATGGCCTTAGGGGTGTTCGTTGAGTCCGTATGTATGCGCTGTTTCTAGGCCTTTCGACCGAGGTACTCGATCGCGCTTCGCAGCACGTTCGGGTCATCCTTCAGTAGGCCAATCCGCGGTTGCACGATCCGCAGAGGAATCCGCGGACGCACTGCCCGCAGGTTCGCCACTGCTTACTCCGTGGAGGGCAGCAGCTGTGGTCATGGTCGATATGTAGCGCCCCCACGCGCTCGCCGCAGATGTCGCAGCCCCGATTCATCGCGGCCGCGTACTCCTCCGGGGTGATTCCGTACTTCAGATATCGGCGCGCTTCGGGGGATTCTCTACCGCAGGTGCGGCACCACTGAGTGTCGGTGCGCTGAAGCCTCGCCCCGGTGCGCCGCTGTAGGGAGAAGTCCTGCCGCATAGCCGACATTTCGCCGTCGTTGGGCGACGCCCGTTGTATCGAGAGTCGGTTTGCTGACAGCCCCTCGAGCAGTGCTTACGGCGCCCCGACCCCTTCGGGACACCTGCCCCGCAAACGACGCACACCCATTCCTTCGACCACGTGTCCGGCCGGAGTTCGCCGTGGCGATCAAGCTGAACCCGGTGCGAGTCGCACACCGTCTGCATGCCCGCGTAGGGCGGTCGCATGTGGGGTGCTCGCAGATGGGGCGACATTCGTCGGAGCAGTACGCATGCTGTCCGGGACCTCGGTCGATGGGTGATCCACATGTCGGACATGGACGTCGGGTTCGGGTAGCCTTCACGGCAGCCCCTCCTTGGTGCTTCAAGCGAGTGGTTAGGCCCGGCTGGTGTTGGTAGCACCTCCGGGGTCGCTCCATTCTATCTCGGGTCGTCGCACTGACGGCTTATCCTGTCGAGATGAAACGTGCATGCATTGCCATCCCAGTAATCGCATTCGCCCTCGCCGCCTCTGGGTGCAGCGACCGAAGCCCCGAGGCCGGTAAGGCTCCTGCGACATCGTCGGCCTCCGCACCTGCCCTGCAGTCGCAGGTGCGTACACGTCAGTGAGTCAACTCGCGGCCGGACTAACTTCAGCCGGCTTCCCATGCCTGGTTACTGACGCAACCTCGGGGCCGAAGGCTGAGCACGGATCGTGCCCACTAACCCCAACGGCCGAAGCTCGACTGAGTGTGTGGTTCTCAGAAGACCTCGCCTCGAAGGGAATCGCTGCATCGGTAAAGCACTCTGACATCACGGGAGACATCACTGGCGATCGCCACTACTACGTAACGGGACCAACCTGGCTGATCAGCCTCGACCAGAACGCGGTCATGGCAGGCCAGATTGCGGGACAGTTCGGCGGCGAACTAGTGAAGTCCGGTGATATCTAGCGCATCGACGCCGCGACCGCCCGAGCCTTCTCAGCCTCGCTGGACCTTCGCCCTCGGTAGCTTCGGCAGCGTCATCCGAGGCGGCCCATACCGGGCCGGGAAGTAGATCTCAGGCACTTCGTTAAACGTGGTCAACGCCTGCATGTATCGGAGGTCGGAAACGATCGTCGCCACTCCGACAAGAGCATCACAGACGATCAGACCACAGCCAAGTGTCAGGATTCCATGCCCGGAACAGCTCCATTGCGTGGTCTGTGCGAGCCCTGCGGACAATAGCCCGCAGGTCAGTCCATGAAAACCAGGGCTTCCCGAGATCCCGCAACCTGAGGCCGCGGGAAATCAGGTCGTACTCGATGGCCTCCCCGTGCTCGTCTAGGAGTCGCGGAGCCGAAGATTCCCCACTGTGATGTCAGGATCTTCGAGCTGCTTCTTGATCCACTGGATGGTGCCCTCAGGGATCTTCGTCATCAGGAGCTTGTACTCGGCAGCCGACACGTACGGCTTGAGCCACCGGAGGGTGACTTCCTTCTCCTCGAAACCCTTCAGGGTTTCCTCTGCGTCGACCGGCGCGCAGCGTCTTCTCCGCGCTGTTGAGGCTGTTCGCCCATTCGCGATCTTCACATCCGCTTCCCGAACGGGTGATCCAGTCCTGGTACTTCTTGATCTCGGCGGGTCCATCCACTTGCGCGGCGGCATCGACACCAGTACCGGATCGCGCCCGGGATGGGGACGGCGAACTTCAACAGGTGATCGTCGGACGAGGGGGCTACTGCGTAGCCTTCGGGAACAGACATGGTTTGACCAGGAACCTTTCAACATTGGGATAGAACTTCAACCAGGAGCAGCCCCGGCCTGGCAAAAGGACGCGGCTCCTGGTCAGGGACAACATGACACCCCTTCGCCAGGCCGAGATTGTGTGCCCGGGGAGGCTAGATACCTCCCGGGCAAGACGGGTCAGCTACCCGAAGTGGCGGCGATGCCGTCCACGTCGCCGAACTCGTCGACGTAGTCGCCGTTGGAGTTGCGGAACGCTCGGATCGTCAACTCCACGCCCGACGCGTCCTGCGACTCGTCCTTCCACTCCGCGATCTCCGAGACGCGGCCCTTCTCCACGACGTACGTCTTGAACTTCTTGCCGCACTTCGTGGCGAACACGTGGGCCGACAGCGGAAGCTGCGACGAGTTGTGGCGGACGTGGTAGCGCTGCCCTTGCCGCCGGCAGCGGGGATGAGGGTGACGTTGTCGTCACCTGCGACGGTCCGCTTCACCGACGGCAGGTCGACGTCGAGCAGCTTGATCTTGAAGCTGGTGCCGTACTCGGTCTGCACATCGACGTAGTCGCCACCGTCGAAGTCCTTGACGGTGTTCGAGGTGCGGGTGATGCCGACCGACAGGCCGTCGACCGCCGCGGTTCCGTGGTCCTCGAACGCGGCGTTCAGGTCTTCCGGCGACTCGACCGGAGCGGTGGGAAGCGTGGTACCCAGAGGTGCCCGCCAGTAGACGCCGCCGTCGAGCGACTGCGCCACGTAAGAGTGTTCGACTGCCATTGTTTTGCCCCTTTCAGGCGAGGTGACCAGGAGCCGCGAAAGGGTTATTCAGTTAGGAGACTTTAGGTTCGGAGCACGAAGAGTGTCCCGGTGAACTGGAACCGGAATGCTTTTCATAGTCCGGGTTGGGATAGTCGGCCAGGCTGTTCATGACCCAGTCGGTTACCCACAGGCCTGCCCATGGGCCGCCCGAGGATGCAGCCTGGAATCCGTCCGCGATGGTTCCGATCGATTGCTCAGTCCACGCCGTGTCCGGGCTGCCCTTGGGGTTGAGCCGTACAGTTCGACAAGGATGCGAGCGCGATCCAGTGAGCGATCCCGTGGGCCGCCGATACGAGAAACCCTCCCGAATCGGGCAGGGTCTTCTGAGACGGTCGTGGAGAACTTCACTCCAGGCAGCGCCGCTCGGCAGATGGAGAGCGCCGCCAGCGTGGGTGTCGACATCAGTTATCCGAGAGCCCTGAGGATCGTGTTGTTGCGGGCATTGTCGCGTTGCGCCTTGTAGTCGGCGGTGACGACAGAGGCACGCCAACGGCCCTGGGGACGTGCCATGCCTGCCCGTGAACCCACCGCGTACGTGCCCTCGCCCATAGCGCTCGCATCGTCAGCAATGCGCTCAGCATGACCCTCGAGCTCGCTGATGATGTCGGACGTCCGACCGTATCGGACGTCCTTGAACGCCTTCTGATTCCACTCGATTCTCACGACGACTTCACCACCTTCAGAGTTACGACGTAGCAACCGCCGCCCGTGAGAGACGGAATCCTGGTGTAGTCCTTGGGTTGGCCGACAACGTCATAGACAGTTCCGTCGATGACTTCCCTGTCACGTGGTGACACCGGACCGAAATCGGGGAGGACGATGATTCCACGTCAACGGAGTCCCGGATGTGCCCGGGAGATCTAGTTCATCGCTTTGTGGGTCGATGAACGTCACGAACTTCCGCGGGTCCGGTTCGCCCCAGGACTCGACATCGTTGCCGTAGTCGTCGGCGCCGGTTCCGTTGAACGGCAGGTGTTCTACGTCGAAGACGGCGGGTATTCCCCTACGGTGCCTGGACAATGACTTGCCCTCCTGCCAGCGAAACGATGCCGCCAACTTCAGGTCCGACTCGGACATCTGCAAACCCGAGTTCGGCGCTCGGACCGACCATGCAGTGGTCTGCGAGATCGGACCTGCGGAGTCGGTCAGCGACCGGGCTCCGGCCATCACTTCCTCCGGCGTCACAAGAGCGCGGATCACCATTTCGGCGACCGCATTCTTCACACGCGGCGGCACTTCTCCGCCATGCGAGTATGTGACAGTGAGGAACCGTGAAGAATCACATCCGACGGTCAACCACATCCATTTCGGGTGTAGTCCACAGAGTTTCCCGCGTCATCGGTCACAGACGTCACCCCTGTGACTGGCAACTGGTCCAGACGGACCCGCCCACCATTCACCTTCAACCGCACCGTCGACTCGCCGGGGGTGAACTGCTGTTGGGATGCGGCACGGAACTGGTCCGATGCCGCATCCAACAGTTGATACACCGACGCGTGCTCAGGTTCGGTCAGGTCCCTTTGCGCCACGGCGATCACGTCGTCACGAACAGCAAGGGAGGAAGAGACACCTGGATCAGCTACCCGAAGTCATTCCGAACTTGACGACGCCGTCCGGACGGACAACCTTGCCGCCGTACACGTGCAGGCCGCGCAGCCGGTCGGCGAAGCTGTTGTCGGCGCGCAGGCCTCCACCTTATCGAGCTGCGACACGTAGGCCGCGGCCTCCGGGTGGAACGCCACGAAGCCGGGGTGGAGTTGTTGGGCAGGTTGTTCGACGACAGCACACGGAACCCGAGGAGGGAGCCGATGGTGCCGTTGCGGAGGCCGTTGTTGTCGCCGGACACATCGAAGCTGGTGAGCTTCGAATCCGCGCCGAGGAGCAGACCTTCGAAGTCGGCGTTGCACACGAGAACTCGGCCGGAGGCGGGGGCGTTCTTCTTGTTCAGGGCCACACGAGCAGCCTTGACGAGGTCGAATGCCTTGTTCCCGGTGTCCGGAGCGGAGCCCGACAGGTTGGTGGCTCCGGCGGCGAGCATGGTGGCGATGAACTTGTCCGCGTCATCGACGAGCGCCTTTCCGGCGGCGTCGGTGTACGGGGCCAGGCTGCCCGCAGACTGGGCGGCGTCGATGTCGTCGACCTTGAAGTCGAAGTTCTTCTCCTGGTCGATCAGGAGGTCGACGCCGGTGTCGGTGATGGCGTCAGCCGACGTGGTGCGGTTGTTGGCCTTGTAGTCCTTGATCGCGGGTGCGACGACACCGGGGATGTGGACGGTGTTGCCCTTTGTCGCGACGCCTTCGTACTGGCGGTCGAGCAGAGCGGCGAACACCTTCTCGGCGTCCCACGCCTGGGTGATGTTCGCCGCCCACAGTTCGGGAATGAAATGGGTGATGGCCATGATGGCTCCTTACTTTCGGATGCCCTTGAGTTCGTCGAGCTGGCCTTTGGCGTCAGCGTCGCGAATCTGGGCTGGGGACATGTTCTTCAGGTCTGCCTGAGTGAGCTGCTGCACCTTGTTCGCCGGCGCCGCATCGGCATTGGCAACCACCGATGCCGGGGCAGCGGGCGGTACGGTCTGCTTGGGTCCGCGGAACGATTGCAGGCGGTCGAGATGGGCGCGCATCTCCTCCTCGGTGTCACCGACGAGTAGATCCGCGGGCACATCGGTGCCTTCCACGATCTTCTTGGCGAGGTTGTCGCGTTCCCGCTGCTTCGTGTTTGCAGCGAGGGCAGCTTCGGCCTTTTCGGCCCGCTCCTGCCAGGTCTGCTCGTCGCGTTCCTTCTGCGCCAGCAGTTCGTCGTACTTGCGGGCCTTGTCGGCGTTCGCCTTCCGGCCCTTCTCGTTCTCGCGAGACAGCGACTTCCACTTGTCGCGTTCAGCGATGAGATCCTCCACACTGAGCGTGGGCTCACTGTCGGTGGTCTCAACCTCGGCGGTCGGGTCGTCTTGCTGGTCAACCGTTTCGGCGGCAGCAGTTTCCTCGGGCATGTTGCTCCTGACGTTTCGTCGGATGGTGCGCCGTTGCGGCGCTCAAAATCCCCGCACTGGTGTGCGAGGGAAGCTCTAGGCGGCTTTGAAGTTCTGGTCCCGCCATGTGAGGACGGGGCCGATCTCTCCGTGGTCGCGGACCAGGAGAAGTTTCTGGTAGTCGTGGGCGGCGCGATTGTCGGCGCCGGTAAGTTCCCGCACCTGCTTGTGTGTGTCCTCGAGTAGATCCGGATCGATCACCCGGTCGCCGTTCCAATCCGACTTCACGGGAGCGACCGAACAGTCACATCCAGGGTGTATGGGCGACAGGTCACCAACGTGATAGCGCTGAGTAGAGGCGATGACACAGAGAGCACAGTTCTTGGGGCCGTTCAGCACCCGCCGGTACGCCTTGACTCCAGCAGCCTGGAGGGACGCGTCGGCCTGCCGTACCTTCGCCATCTGCATGTCCGTCGCCACCAGATGCATCAACCGTGTGGCCCCGGCCGCGACTGCCGCATCCAGCGGTGCGGATTCGGAAAGGTCGGCCCATACCTGCTCAAAAGGCCTCCGGTACAACAGTTCGGGGTCCACCCCACGGCCACGGGTAACCCCGTCTCGATCCACTGGAAGCGGAACTCCACCTGATACAGCACGGGCAATATAACTGGACGTCAGATTCGCGACTTGAAGTTGTCCCGCCGTCACCATCGGCACCAGTCGGGCAATCAGCCTCTCTGCCTGAGCATCACGGAACGCGGGAAGCCCACCCCAGATTGCGTTGGCGTAGTTCATCACCCGCGCGCGGACGTCCGCAACGGCCTGTTGGTAGCCGATCAGAAGGCGATCAGACTCGGGCATTCGCGTTGTCCACGAAACTCATCAGCTGCTCGTCAGCCAGATCTAAGGCATCCTGCTCGATCTGCTCCGGCGAGTAGCCAAGAATGTTGCGGGCAATCGACTTCCATGACTCCCCCGCACCCTTCGCCTTCACCGCGGCGTCATACTTCTCCGACAGCGACACGTGATCCGGCGGTTCCCACGACAAGGAGATCGTCTCCTCGGTCTCAAACCCCTCGATACGCAAAGCTTTCGAGATGATCGCCGACAAGCCCGTATCAACCACGTCAAGTCGGTCACGCGCCTTCAGGATCAACGCTTCCTTCATCGCAGCAGAGCCGGTAGCCGACTGATTCTGAGAACCCGCGCAACGCATGCAGCGCGGTGTAAACCGAACCGAGGGTCCGAGTGCCCGACGATCATGCGGCTCCTGTGCAGACCTCCTCGCGCTGAGCCACGCCTGCATCGCTGATGTCACACGACGCTCGAGGACGCGTTGATGCGGGTGATGGTGTCGAGATGGGTTCGAACTCACCCATTCGAGCGGTTGTTCAACACCACCACCGGCGGCCCTCGCCGGTGATGACGAACTCTGTGCGCATCCCACGTGAGCACGGGGGATGCGGCGACAGAGTTCGTCATCACGGCGGGGGCGGGGGGGTGGCACCGCCGGGGGTGAGTTCGAACATCTCGACACATCACCGCATCAACGCGGAATCCTCGAGCGTCGTGTGACATCAGGATGCGGGTGGCGTCAGCGCGCACGGGAGGTCGACAGAAGGAGCGAAGGCACGAATCGATGGGCGTCGGTGTTCGGCGGGTGGTGCGTTGTGGACATCCTGCTGGTATCGGTGGGGAGTCGATGCCACGAATTAGGCTTTCTGGAGGGGTGAAGGATGACTTGCGGAGCTGTCGGAGATGTCGGCCACCCGTTCCCCGCGCTGCTTCCGGTTCTCAGAATCAGTCGGCTACCGGCTCTGCTGCGATGAAGGAAGCGTTGATCCTGAAGGCGCGTGACCGACTTGACGTGGTTGATACGGGCTTGTCGGCGATCATCTCGAAAGCTTTGCGTATCGAGGGGTTTGAGACCGAGGAGACGATCTCCTTGTCGTGGGAACCGCCGGATCACGTGTCGCTGTCGGAGAAGTATGACGCCGCGGTGAAGGCGAAGGGTGCGGGGGAGTCATGGAAGTCGATTGCCCGCAACATTCTTGGCTACTCGCCGGAGCAGATCGAGCAGGATGCCTTAGATCTGGCTGACGAGCAGCTGATGAGTTTCGTGGACAACGCGAATGCCCGAGTCTGATCGCCTTCTGATCGGCTACCAACAGGCCGTTGCGGACGTCCGCGCGCGGGTGATGAACTACGCCAACGCAATCTGGGGTGGGCTTCCCGCGTTCCGTGATGCTCAGGCAGAGAGGCTGATTGCCCGACTGGTGCCGATGGTGACGGCGGGACAACTTCAAGTCGCGAATCTGACGTCCAGTTATATTGCCCGTGCTGTATCAGGTGGAGTTCCGCTTCCAGTGGATCGAGACGGGGTTACCCGTGGCCGTGGGGTGGACCCCGAACTGTTGTACCGGAGGCCTTTTGAGCAGGTATGGGCCGACCTTTCCGAATCCGCACCGCTGGATGCGGCAGTCGCGGCCGGGGCCACACGGTTGATGCATCTGGTGGCGACGGACATGCAGATGGCGAAGGTACGGCAGGCCGACGCGTCCCTCCAGGCTGCTGGAGTCAAGGCGTACCGGCGGGTGCTGAACGGCCCCAAGAACTGTGCTCTCTGTGTCATCGCCTCTACTCAGCGCTATCACGTTGGTGACCTGTCGCCCATACACCCTGGATGTGACTGTTCGGTCGCTCCCGTGAAGTCGGATTGGAACGGCGACCGGGTGATCGATCCGGATCTACTCGAGGACACACACAAGCAGGTGCGGGAACTTACCGGCGCCGACAATCGCGCCGCCCACGACTACCAGAAACTTCTCCTGGTCCGCGACCACGGAGAGATCGGCCCCGTCCTCACATGGCGGACCAGAACTTCAAAGCCGCCTAGAGCTTCCCTCGCACACCAGTGCGGGGATTTTGAGCGCCGCAACGGCGCACCATCCGACGAAACGTCAGGAGCAACATGCCCGAGGAAACTGCTGCCGCCGAAACGGTTGACCAGCAAGACGACCCGACCGCCGAGGTTGAGACCACCGACAGTGAGCCCACGCTCAGTGTGGAGGATCTCATCGCTGAACGCGACAAGTGGAAGTCGCTGTCTCGCGAGAACGAGAAGGGCCGGAAGGCGAACGCCGACAAGGCCCGCAAGTACGACGAACTGCTGGCGCAGAAGGAACGCGACGAGCAGACCTGGCAGGAGCGGGCCGAAAAGGCCGAAGCTGCCCTCGCTGCAAACACGAAGCAGCGGGAACGCGACAACCTCGCCAAGAAGATCGTGGAAGGCACCGATGTGCCCGCGGATCTACTCGTCGGTGACACCGAGGAGGAGATGCGCGCCCATCTCGACCGCCTGCAATCGTTCCGCGGACCCAAGCAGACCGTACCGCCCGCTGCCCCGGCATCGGTGGTTGCCAATGCCGATGCGGCGCCGGCGAACAAGGTGCAGCAGCTCACTCAGGCAGACCTGAAGAACATGTCCCCAGCCCAGATTCGCGACGCTGACGCCAAAGGCCAGCTCGACGAACTCAAGGGCATCCGAAAGTAAGGAGCCATCATGGCCATCACCCATTTCATTCCCGAACTGTGGGCGGCGAACATCACCCAGGCGTGGGACGCCGAGAAGGTGTTCGCCGCTCTGCTCGACCGCCAGTACGAAGGCGTCGCGACAAAGGGCAACACCGTCCACATCCCCGGTGTCGTCGCACCCGCGATCAAGGACTACAAGGCCAACAACCGCACCACGTCGGCTGACGCCATCACCGACACCGGCGTCGACCTCCTGATCGACCAGGAGAAGAACTTCGACTTCAAGGTCGACGACATCGACGCCGCCCAGTCTGCGGGCAGCCTGGCCCCGTACACCGACGCCGCCGGAAAGGCGCTCGTCGATGACGCGGACAAGTTCATCGCCACCATGCTCGCCGCCGGAGCCACCAACCTGTCGGCTCCGCTCCGGACACCGGGAACAAGGCATTCGACCTCGTCAAGGCTGCTCGTGTGGCCCTGAACAAGAAGAACGCCCCGCCTCCGGCCGAGTTCTCGTGTGCAACGCCGACTTCGAAGGTCTGCTCCTCGGCGCGGATTCGAAGCTCACCAGCTTCGATGTGTCCGGCGACAACAACGGCCTCCGCAACGGCACCATCGGCTCCTCCTCGGGTTCCGTGTGCTGTCGTCGAACAACCTGCCAACAACTCCACCCCGGCTTCGTGGCGTTCCACCCGGAGGCCGCGGCCTACGTGTCGCAGCTCGATAAGGTGGAGGCCTGCGCGCCGACAACAGCTTCGCCGACCGGCTGCGCGGCCTGCACGTGTACGGCGGCAAGGTTGTCCGTCCGGACGGCGTCGTCAAGTTCGGAATGACTTCGGGTAGCTGATCCAGGTGTCTCTTCCTCCCTTGCTGTTCGTGACGACGTGATCGCCGTGGCGCAAAGGGACCTGACCGAACCTGAGCACGCGTCGGTGTATCAACTGTTGGATGCGGCATCGGACCAGTTCCGTGCCGCATCCCAACAGCAGTTCACCCCCGGCGAGTCGACGGTGCGGTTGAAGGTGAATGGTGGCGGGTCCGTCTGGACCA
>NZ_FNLM01000002.1 GCF_900105725.1 Gordonia westfalica | reverse complement strand
GCCAGCCGCCTCGCGCTGGCGCATGAACTCATCACGGATCTTCGAGAGCTGGCCCGCCGCCATGATGCCGCCCTCGCAGTGGCGGCAAGTCGGTCACCAAGCAGCTTCCACTGTCCGTCGGAGCCGTACAGAGAGCGGGCGACTTCTTCGTTGGACATCCCGAGATCGCGGATCGCCTTTTCAGCCGCCATGGCTCGCTCGGCGTTCTCATTCAGCACTTCGTTCGAGCCGGATGCCATCTTGAAGAGGCCGCCGACCTCTTTGAGCTGTTCCACGTCGACTTGTGCTGATCGGCGGCAGTGCTCAGCGTCTTCTGGTACGCCCCAACCTGTTCCGCAGCCTTGGCCCAGGTGTCATCGTTCATGGCACCGCGGGACTCACGGAAAGCGGCCCATCAGCCTCTGGGACTCCGCAAGCTCCTTCACCGCCTGCGACTGAGCCTTCGCCTTCTGCGTCGCATCGGCGTGAGCCTGCGCGCCATCATCAGATATGCGGCACCAGCCATGAGCGCGATATTCAAAGGGCCGCCCAATGCCGCAGACAGTCCACCGGCCGCCCCACGTAGTGCGCTGAGTCCGCCGGAAGCGGCCATTCCCGCGTTGGCACAAGGACGCGGATATGGGCGCCGGCCGTCGAGAGCTGCGGGTTCGCCTGCCGGATGTAGCCAAGCGAGGTCCGATAGGCGTCGGTGAAGTTGCCGATTGCCGGACGCACACCGCCGAACGCCGTTCCGACACGACTGATTCCCGTATGCATCGGGCCGAGCGCCGTCGTGACGCGCCCCAGGATTGCGGGCACGGTTCGGAACGCCAACCACGCCGCGAGCGCTGCGGTGACGTAACCCGGATGCGCCTCCATGAGATCGCCGACAGTCTGAAGCACCGGGGCGAGTCCTTGCAGAATCCCGACGCCGTCTGGACCGTCGCCAGGAACACCTGCCAGCCGCCGACGCCGAGCGACGCAGACGCTTCCGCGAGTGCCGCCCCAATCGTACGCGCTGCAGGACCGAGTTCCATCAGTGAATCCCACAGCGCCGTAAAGGTTTCGGCCGCTCGATCAAGAGCTCCCGAGCCCTCGAGGGTTGCATACAGACCCTTGAGCTGCGGCACCCACTGGTCGAAGATCTTGGCGTCCGCGGCGAGCGCGAAATCCTTCATCTTCGGGGTGAGATCGTTTACTGCTTCGGTCAGGCCGACAACGCCGCCCTTGGCGCGGAGAAGGAACGGCTCCATGCCCGCAGCCGACAGGCGGCCCATCGCGGTCCGGAAGTTGGCGAGCTTCGCGGGAAGGGTCTCGCCCATCTCCTTCGCGAGGTTGCCGGTGCCCTGGTTGATCGCCGTGACGACCTGGTCGAACGAGATCTTGCCCTCTTCGCCGAGGGTGCGGACCTCGGCAGTCGTCTTGCCGATCGACTTCGCAATGAGGTCATAGATCGGCACGCCGCGCTGGGCCAGCTGCAACGCCTCCGAGCCCATCAACTTGCCGACGCCTTGATCTGCATCATCACGAGGCCGATGTCCTGCGCCGAGGCGCCAGAGGCCGCAGAGATGTTCACCAACGCCTTCACAGCGTTGTTCATGTCGTCGCCCGCCGCCACGCCAGCACCGCCCAGCATCGCTGCTGCCGCCGCTGCATCAGCCAGCGAAGTCGAGGTGCCGGTGACGATGTCATTCAGATCGGCAAGCTGACGCTTCGTGTCACCGGCCGACAGCCCCATATTGCGGAACTGGATGTCCGCCTTCTCCAGGGTGGTGATCCGGTTGTAGCCTGCCGACAGGGCATCCTGCAGCACCTTCGATGCTGCGCCCGCCGCCTTCGACACGCCAATCCCAGCGCCGTGCCGAGGGCGGTGGACATCGTGTGACCCATGCGACGCCCAGTGTCACCAGCGCCGCGTTCAGCACCATTGAGCGCGTTACGGATGCCAGGAGCGATACGGCTCGTCTCTGGAACGATGGAAATGTAGGCAACACCTAGCTCCGTGGCCACGCTGCCACCCCTTTGCTTGCCGCCAGAAATGACGAACACCCCAGAGGCTCATGGCCTTAGGGGTGTTCGTTGAGTCCGTATGTATGCGCTGTTTCTAGGCCTTTCGACCGAGGTACTCGATCGCGCTTCGCAGCACGTTCGGGTCATCCTTCAGTAGGCCCAATCCGCGGTTGCACGATCCGCAGAGGAATCCGCGGACGCACTGCCCGCAGGTTCGCCACTGCTTACTCCGTGGAGGGCAGCAGCTGTGGTCATGGTCGATATGTAGCGCCCCCACGCGCTCGCCGCAGATGTCGCAGCCCCGATTCATCGCGGCCGCGTACTCCTCCGGGGTGATTCCGTACTTCAGATATCGGCGCGCTTCGGGGGATTCTCTACCGCAGGTGCGGCACCACTGAGTGTCGGTGCGCTGAAGCCTCGCCCCGGTGCGCCGCTGTAGGGAGAAGTCCTGCCCGCATAGCCGACATTTCGCCGTCGTTGGGCGACGCCCGTTGTATCGAGAGTCGGTTTGCTGACAGCCCTCGAGCAGTGCTTACGGCGCCCCGACCCCTTCGGGACACCTGCCCCGCAAACGACGCACACCCATTCCTTCGACCACGTGTCCGGCCGGAGTTCGCCGTGGCGATCAAGCTGAACCCGGTGCGAGTCGCACACCGTCTGCATGCCCGCGTAGGGCGGTCGCATGTGGGGTGCTCGCAGATGGGGCGACATTCGTCGGAGCAGTACGCATGCTGTCCGGGACCTCGGTCGATGGGTGATCCACATGTCGGACATGGACGTCGGGTTCGGGTAGCCTTCACGGCAGCCCCTCCTTGGTGCTTCAAGCGAGTGGGTTAGGCCCCGGCTGGTGTTGGTAGCACCTCCGGGGTCGCTCCATTCTATCTCGGGTCGTCGCACTGACGGCTTATCCTGTCGAGATGAAACGTGCATGCATTGCCATCCCAGTAATCGCATTCGCCCTCGCCGCCTCTGGGTGCAGCGACCGAAGCCCCGAGGCCGGTAAGGCTCCTGCGACATCGTCGGCCTCCGCACCTGCCCCTGCAGTCGCAGGTGCGTACACGTCAGTGAGTCAACTCGCGGCCGGACTAACTTCAGCCGGCTTCCCATGCCTGGTTACTGACGCAACCTCGGGCCGAAGGCTGAGCACGGATCGTGCCCACTAACCCCAACGGCCGAAGCTCGACTGAGTGTGTGGTTCTCAGAAGACCTCGCCTCGAAGGGAATCGCTGCATCGGTAAAGCACTCTGACATCACGGGAGACATCACTGGCGATCGCCACTACTACGTAACGGGACCAACCTGGCTGATCAGCCTCGACCAGAACGCGGTCATGGCAGGCCAGATTGCGGGACAGTTCGGCGGCGAACTAGTGAAGTCCGGTGATATCTAGCGCATCGACGCCGCGACCGCCCGAGCCTTCTCAGCCTCGCTGGGACCTTCGCCCTCGGTAGCTTCGGCAGCGTCATCCCGAGGCGGCCCATACCGGGCCGGGAAGTAGATCTCAGGCACTTCGTTAAACGTGGTCAACGCCTGCATGTATCGGAGGTCGGAAACGATCGTCGCCACCTCCGACAAGAGCATCACAGACGGATCAGACCACAGCCAAGTGTCAGGATTCCATGCCCGGAACAGCTCCATTGCGTGGTCTGTGCGAGCCCTGCGGACAATAGCCCGCAGGTCAGTCCATGAAAACCAGGGCTTCCCGAGATCCCGCAACCTGAGGCCGCGGGAAATCAGGTCGTACTCGATGGCCTCCCCGTGCTCGTCTAGGAGTCGGCGGAGGCCGAAGATTCCCCCACTGTGATGTCAGGATCTTCGAGCTGCTTCTTGATCCACTGGATGGTGCCCTCAGGGATCTTCGTCATCAGGAGCTTGTACTCGGCAGCCGACACGTACGGCTTGAGCCACCGGAGGGTGACTTCCTTCTCCTCGAAACCCTTCAGGGTTTCCTCTGCGTCGACCGGGCGCGGCAGCGTCTTCTCCGCGCTGTTGAGGCTGTTCGCCCATTCGGCGATCTTCACATCCGCTTCCCCGAACGGGGTGATCCAGTCCTGGTACTTCTTGATCTCGGCGGGGTCCATCCACTTGCGCGGCGGCATCGACACCAGTACCGGATCGCGCCCGGGGATGGGGACGGCGAACTTCAACAGGTGATCGTCGGACGAGGGGGCTACTGCGTAGCCTTCGGGAACAGACATGGTTTGACCAGGAACCTTTCAACATTGGGATAGAACTTCAACCAGGAGCAGCCCCGGCCTGGCAAAAGGACGCGGCTCCTGGTCAGGGACAACATGACACCCCTTCGCCAGGCCGAGATTGTGTGCCCGGGGAGGCTAGATACCTCCCCGGGCAAGACGGGTCAGCTACCCGAAGTGGCGGCGATGCCGTCCACGTCGCCGAACTCGTCGACGTAGTCGCCGTTGGAGTTGCGGAACGCTCGGATCGTCAACTCCACGCCCGACGCGTCCTGCGACTCGTCCTTCCACTCCGCGATCTCCGAGACGCGGCCCTTCTCCACGACGTACGTCTTGAACTTCTTGCCGCACTTCGTGGCGAACACGTGGGCCGACAGCGGAAGCTGCGACGAGTTGTGGCGGACGTGGTAGCGCTGCCCCTTGCCGCCGGCAGCGGGGATGAGGGTGACGTTGTCGTCACCTGCGACGGTCCGCTTCACCGACGGCAGGTCGACGTCGAGCAGCTTGATCTTGAAGCTGGTGCCGTACTCGGTCTGCACATCGACGTAGTCGCCACCGTCGAAGTCCTTGACGGTGTTCGAGGTGCGGGTGATGCCGACCGACAGGCCGTCGACCGCCGCGGTTCCGTGGTCCTCGAACGCGGCGTTCAGGTCTTCCGGCGACTCGACCGGAGCGGTGGGAAGCGTGGTACCCAGAGGTGCCCGCCAGTAGACGCCGCCGTCGAGCGACTGCGCCACGTAAGAGTGTTCGACTGCCATTGTTTTGCCCCTTTCAGGCGAGGTGACCAGGAGCCGCGAAAGGGTTATTCAGTTAGGAGACTTTAGGTTCGGAGCACGAAGAGTGTCCCGGTGAACTGGAACCGGGAATGCTTTTCATAGTCCGGGTTGGGATAGTCGGCCAGGCTGTTCATGAACCCAGTCGGTTACCCACAGGCCTGCCCATGGGCCGCCCGAGGATTGCAGCCTGGAATCCGTCCGCGATGGTTCCGATCGATTGCTCAGTCCACGCCGTGTCCGGGCTGCCCTTGGGGGTTTGAGGCCGTACAGTTCGACAAGGATGCGAGCGCGATCCAGTGAGCGAATCCCCGTGGGCCGCCGATACGAGAAACCTCCCGAATCGGGCAGGGTCTTCTGAGACGGTCGGGTGGAGACTTCACTCCAGCAGCCGCCGCTCGGCAGATGAGGAGAGCGCGGCGCGCGAGCCGTGGAGTGTCGACGATCGAGTTATCCGCGAGAGCCCTGGAGGATCGTGTAGTCTGGGATATGACAGGGCAATTGATCGACGTTGCGGCCTGTGTTACGTACGGTCGGTGACGACAGAGGCTACGCCAACGGCGCCGGGGAGGCGTGACCATGCACTGCCCACGTGAACCACCGCGTCTACGTGCACCTCGACCCATAGCGTCTCGCACTCAGTCAGCGATCGCTCGAGGCGTCCATCCCGCTCGAGTCTGCATTGCTGACGATGCGAGCGCTATGGGCGAGGGCACGTACGCGGTGGGTTCACGGGCAGGCATGGCACGTCCCCAGGGCCGTTGGCGTGCCTCTGTCGTCACCGCCGACTACAAGGCGCAACGCGACAATGCCCGCAACAACACGATCCTCAGGGCTCTCGGATAACTGATGTCGACACCCACGCTGGCGGCGCTCTCCATCTGCCGAGCGGCGCTGCCTGGAGTGAAGTTCTCCACGACCGTCTCAGAAGACCCTGCCCGATTCGGGAGGGTTTCTCGTATCGGCGGCCCACGGGATCGCTCACTGGATCGCGCTCGCATCCTTGTCGAACTGTACGGCTCAACCCCCAAGGGCAGCCCGGACACGGCGTGGACTGAGCAATCGATCGGAACCATCGCGGACGGATTCCAGGCTGCATCCTCGGGCGGCCCATGGGCAGGCCTGTGGGTAACCGACTGGGTCATGAACAGCCTGGCCGACTATCCCAACCCGGACTATGAAAAGCATTCCCGGTTCCAGTTCACCGGGACACTCTTCGTGCTCCGAACCTAAAGTCTCCTAACTGAATAACCCTTTCGCGGCTCCTGGTCACCTCGCCTGAAAGGGGCAAAACAATGGCAGTCGAACACTCTTACGTGGCGCAGTCGCTCGACGGCGGCGTCTACTGGCGGGCACCTCTGGGTACCACGCTTCCCACCGCTCCGGTCGAGTCGCCGGAAGACCTGAACGCCGCGTTCGAGGACCACGGAACCGCGGCGGTCGACGGCCTGTCGGTCGGCATCACCCGCACCTCGAACACCGTCAAGGACTTCGACGGTGGCGACTACGTCGATGTGCAGACCGAGTACGGCACCAGCTTCAAGATCAAGCTGCTCGACGTCGACCTGCCGTCGGTGAAGCGGACCGTCGCAGGTGACG
The DNA here is from genome assembly GCF_900105725.1 of Gordonia westfalica. Lineage (NCBI taxonomy): Bacteria > Bacillati > Actinomycetota > Actinomycetes > Mycobacteriales > Gordoniaceae > Gordonia > Gordonia westfalica. The sequence continues at coordinate 10,097 of NZ_FNLM01000002.1, read as the reverse complement.
ACAACGTCACCCTCATCCCCGCTGCCGGCGGCAAGGGGCAGCGCTACCACGTCCGCCACAACTCGTCGCAGCTTCCGCTGTCGGCCCACGTGTTCGCCACGAAGTGCGGCAAGAAGTTCAAGACGTACGTCGTGGAGAAGGGCCGCGTCTCGGAGATCGCGGAGTGGAAGGACGAGTCGCAGGACGCGTCGGGCGTGGAGTTGACGATCCGAGCGTTCCGCAACTCCAACGGCGACTACGTCGACGAGTTCGGCGACGTGGACGGCATCGCCGCCACTTCGGGTAGCTGACCCGTCTTGCCCGGGGAGGTATCTAGCCTCCCCGGGCACACAATCTCGGCCTGGCGAAGGGGTGTCATGTTGTCCCTGACCAGGAGCCGCGTCCTTTTGCCAGGCCGGGGCTGCTCCTGGTTGAAGTTCTATCCCAATGTTGAAAGGTTCCTGGTCAAACCATGTCTGTTCCCGAAGGCTACGCAGTAGCCCCCTCGTCCGACGATCACCTGTTGAAGTTCGCCGTCCCCATCCCCGGGCGCGATCCGGTACTGGTGTCGATGCCGCGCGCAAGTGGATGGACCCCGCCGAGATCAAGAAGTACCAGGACTGGATCACCCCGTTCGGGGAAGCGGATGTGAAGATCGCCGAATGGGCGAACAGCCTCAACAGCGCGGAGAAGACGCTGCCGCGCCCGGTCGACGCAGAGGAAACCCTGAAGGGTTTCGAGGAGAAGGAAGTCACCCTCCGGTGGCTCAAGCCGTACGTGTCGGCTGCCGAGTACAAGCTCCTGATGACGAAGATCCCTGAGGGCACCATCCAGTGGATCAAGAAGCAGCTCGAAGATCCTGACATCACAGTGGGGGAATCTTCGGCCTCCGCCGACTCCTAGACGAGCACGGGGAGGCCATCGAGTACGACCTGATTTCCCGCGGCCTCAGGTTGCGGATCTCGGGAAGCCCTGGTTTTCATGGACTGACCTGCGGGCTATTGTCCGCAGGGCTCGCACAGACCACGCAATGGAGCTGTTCCGGGCATGGAATCCTGACACTTGGCTGTGGTCTGATCCGTCTGTGATGCTCTTGTCGGAGGTGGCGACGATCGTTTCCGACCTCCGATACATGCAGGCGTTGACCACGTTTAACGAAGTGCCTGAGATCTACTTCCCGGCCCGGTATGGGCCGCCTCGGGATGACGCTGCCGAAGCTACCGAGGGCGAAGGTCCCAGCGAGGCTGAGAAGGCTCGGGCGGTCGCGGCGTCGATGCGCTAGATATCACCGGACTTCACTAGTTCGCCGCCGAACTGTCCCGCAATCTGGCCTGCCATGACCGCGTTCTGGTCGAGGCTGATCAGCCAGGTTGGTCCCGTTACGTAGTAGTGGCGATCGCCAGTGATGTCTCCCGTGATGTCAGAGTGCTTTACCGATGCAGCGATTCCCTTCGAGGCGAGGTCTTCTGAGAACCACACACTCAGTCGAGCTTCGGCCGTTGGGTTAGTGGGCACGATCCGTGCTCAGCCTTCGGCCCGAGGTTGCGTCAGTAACCAGGCATGGGAAGCCGGCTGAAGTTAGTCCGGCCGCGAGTTGACTCACTGACGTGTACGCACCTGCGACTGCAGGGGCAGGTGCGGAGGCCGACGATGTCGCAGGAGCCTTACCGGCCTCGGGGCTTCGGTCGCTGCACCCAGAGGCGGCGAGGGCGAATGCGATTACTGGGATGGCAATGCATGCACGTTTCATCTCGACAGGATAAGCCGTCAGTGCGACGACCCGAGATAGAATGGAGCGACCCCGGAGGTGCTACCAACACCAGCCGGGGCCTAACCCACTCGCTTGAAGCACCAAGGAGGGGCTGCCGTGAAGGCTACCCGAACCCGACGTCCATGTCCGACATGTGGATCACCCATCGACCGAGGTCCCGGACAGCATGCGTACTGCTCCGACGAATGTCGCCCCATCTGCGAGCACCCCACATGCGACCGCCCTACGCGGGGCATGCAGACGGTGTGCGACTCGCACCGGGTTCAGCTTGATCGCCACGGCGAACTCCGGCCGGACACGTGGTCGAAGGAATGGGTGTGCGTCGTTTGCGGGGCAGGTGTCCCGAAGGGGTCGGGGCGCCGTAAGCACTGCTCGAGGGGCTGTCAGCAAACCGACTCTCGATACAACGGGCGTCGCCCAACGACGGCGAAATGTCGGCTATGCGGGCAGGACTTCTCCCTACAGCGGCGCACCGGGGCGAGGCTTCAGCGCACCGACACTCAGTGGTGCCGCACCTGCGGTAGAGAATCCCCCGAAGCGCGCCGATATCTGAAGTACGGAATCACCCCGGAGGAGTACGCGGCCGCGATGAATCGGGGCTGCGACATCTGCGGCGAGCGCGTGGGGGCGCTACATATCGACCATGACCACAGCTGCTGCCCTCCACGGAGTAAGCAGTGGCGAACCTGCGGGCAGTGCGTCCGCGGATTCCTCTGCGGATCGTGCAACCGCGGATTGGGCCTACTGAAGGATGACCCGAACGTGCTGCGAAGCGCGATCGAGTACCTCGGTCGAAAGGCCTAGAAACAGCGCATACATACGGACTCAACGAACACCCCTAAGGCCATGAGCCTCTGGGGTGTTCGTCATTTCTGGCGGCAAGCAAAGGGGGTGGCAGCGTGGCCACGGAGCTAGGTGTTGCCTACATTTCCATCGTTCCAGAGACGAGCCGTATCGCTCCTGGCATCCGTAACGCGCTCAATGGTGCTGAACGCGGCGCTGGTGACACTGGGCGTCGCATGGGTCACACGATGTCCACCGCCCTCGGCACGGCGCTGGGGATTGGCGTGTCGAAGGCGGCGGGCGCAGCATCGAAGGTGCTGCAGGATGCCCTGTCGGCAGGCTACAACCGGATCACCACCCTGGAGAAGGCGGACATCCAGTTCCGCAATATGGGGCTGTCGGCCGGTGACACGAAGCGTCAGCTTGCCGATCTGAATGACATCGTCACCGGCACCTCGACTTCGCTGGCTGATGCAGCGGCGGCAGCAGCGATGCTGGGCGGTGCTGGCGTGGCGGCGGGCGACGACATGAACAACGCTGTGAAGGCGTTGGTGAACATCTCTGCGGCCTCTGGCGCCTCGGCGCAGGACATCGGCCTCGTGATGATGCAGATCAAGGCGTCGGGCAAGTTGATGGGCTCGGAGGCGTTGCAGCTGGCCCAGCGCGGCGTGCCGATCTATGACCTCATTGCGAAGTCGATCGGCAAGACGACTGCCGAGGTCCGCACCCTCGGCGAAGAGGGCAAGATCTCGTTCGACCAGGTCGTCACGGCGATCAACCAGGGCACCGGCAACCTCGCGAAGGAGATGGGCGAGACCCTTCCCGCGAAGCTCGCCAACTTCCGGACCGCGATGGGCCGCCTGTCGGCTGCGGGCATGGAGCCGTTCCTTCTCCGCGCCAAGGGCGGCGTTGTCGGCCTGACCGAAGCAGTAAACGATCTCACCCCGAAGATGAAGGATTTCGCGCTCGCCGCGGACGCCAAGATCTTCGACCAGTGGGTGCCGCAGCTCAAGGGTCTGTATGCAACCCTCGAGGGCTCGGGAGCTCTTGATCGAGCGGCCGAAACCTTTACGGCGCTGTGGGATTCACTGATGGAACTCGGTCCTGCAGCGCGTACGATTGGGGCGGCACTCGCGGAAGCGTCTGCGTCGCTCGGCGTCGGCGGCTGGCAGGTGTTCCTGGCGACGGTCCAGACGGCGTCGGGGATTCTGCAAGGACTCGCCCCGGTGCTTCAGACTGTCGGCGATCTCATGGAGGCGCATCCGGGTTACGTCACCGCAGCGCTCGCGGCGTGGTTGGCGTTCCGAACCGTGCCCGCAATCCTGGGGCGCGTCACGACGGCGCTCGGCCCGATGCATACGGGAATCAGTCGTGTCGGAACGGCGTTCGGCGGTGTGCGTCCGGCAATCGGCAACTTCACCGACGCCTATCGGACCTCGCTTGGCTACATCCGGCAGGCGAACCCGCAGCTCTCGACGGCCGGCGCCCATATCCGCGTCCTTGGTGCCAACGCGGGAATGGCCGCTTCCGGCGGACTCAGCGCACTACGTGGGGCGGCCGGTGGACTGTCTGCGGCATTGGGCGGCCCTTTGAATATCGCGCTCATGGCTGGTGCCGCATATCTGATGATGGGCGCGCAGGCTCACGCCGATGCGACGCAGAAGGCGAAGGCTCAGTCGCAGGCGGTGAAGGAGCTTGCGGAGTCCCAGAGGCTGATGGGTGCCGCTTTCCGTGAGTCCCGCGGTGCCATGAACGATGACACCTGGGCCAAGGCTGCGGAACAGGTTGGGGCGTACCAGAAGACGCTGAGCACTGCCGCCGATCAGCACAAGTCGACGTGGGAACAGCTCAAAGAGGTCGGCGGCCTCTTCAAGATGGCATCCGGCTCGAACGAAGTGCTGAATGAGAACGCCGAGCGAGCCATGGCGGCTGAAAAGGCGATCCGCGATCTCGGGATGTCCAACGAAGAAGTCGCCCGCTCTCTGTACGGCTCCGACGGACAGTGGAAGCTGCTTGGTGACCGACTTGCCGCCACTGGCGAGGGCGGCATCATGGCGGCGGGCCAGCTCTCGAAGATCCGTGATGAGTTCATGCGCCAGCGCGAGGCGGCTGGGCGCGTGGCGCCTGGCGTCTCCGAACTCGGCGAGGCAATGCGCGTCCTGGGCGACAAGACGTCGACCGCGGCGGAGAAGACACGGGCGCTGAAGTCGGCGCTCGATGCGTTGAACCCCGCCCGCACTGAGGGTGAGGCGATTGCCCGTCACAACGACGTGATGCGTCAGGTTGCTGACTCGACCAAGGAGGCTATCAACCAGTCTGAGGGGTTCGGTGCGGCGCTCCTGAGTCAGAAGCTGGGCATCGACACGGCAACGAAGAATGGTGCTGCGCTCCGGCAATCGCTGGTGGACATTGTGGACGCCACAACTGATGCTGCCGCGTCGGGTGCTGATATGACGGAGCGGAATCGTCAGAACCAGGAGGCTCTCGCCCAGTTGGCGCGGCAGTATGGCCTGACTGGTGAGCAGATCCGTGCCGCTGCAGACAAACTCGGTCTTGATGACGTCGAAGTGACGGTGGCCCTGAAGGGTGCCCCTGAGGCGGTCCAGCAATTGGCGGCGATCTCCGCCAAGTGGAATGACATGCCGACCCAGAAGACGATGACGATCGACAGTTCGGCGGTTACCAAGGAGACGCAGGGTCTGCTGGAGCGGCTGGGTGCGACGGTTGAGCGGATTCCGAACACCAATCAGGTGAAGATCACTGCGGATGATGCGGATGCTCGGGCGAAGATTCTGATGGTTACGCAGAACATCGCCGTGCTGAATGCGCTGCGGGCGAACCCGAAGGTCGACCTCGACAAGGCTATGTTCGATCTGCGAAATAGTGAGGCCCGGGGAGCGCTTGAAGGGCTGGATCGTACCGCTGTGTCGCCGGCTGCTGGGCTAGTTATTGACCAGTTGCTGCAGGGCAAAGCCGTGTCGATGGAGCAGCTGTACTCTGCAGAACGCGTCCAAGGTGGATATGGAGATCGCTGCGATTATGCAGAAGCTCGGTCTCATCAACACTGAGCTAGATCGGGCCGCCCGGGAGCGTCAGGCATACATCAATGTGCAGACTCGTGGTCTCAACCTCGGCGACACTACCCCGAGTGGCCAGGTGTGGCGCGGTCCCGGTCTGGCGAACAATGCTGACGGCTCGGTTCGCCGCTACGCACAGGGCGGTATTCGGGATCTCGAGCAGTATGCGAATGGGAAGTTGCCGAACCAGGCGGTCATCGAGAAGGCGCGCCCGAACACTCTGGTGCAGTGGGCTGAACCTGAGACTGGTGTGAGGCGTTCATTCCCTCTGCGCCCCACACGCCGCGCCACGCTCGCCGAGCATCCTCGCGCACCCTGCGACCCGCTCCCCGCGCAGGATGCCGCCTCACCACCAGCTCTCCAGGTTCAGCCCACTGCACCAGAGTGTTCGGCGCGCCTTCTCGATGACCGCCTGGTTCGGCAACTTCCCATTCGCATACTGCTCGAGATCCCGAATACCGCCCTGTGCGTAGCGGCGAACCGAGCCGTCAGCATTGTTCGCCAGACCGGGACCGCGCCACACCTGGCCACTCGGGGTAGTGTCGCCGAGGTTGAGACCACGAGTCTGCACATTGATGTATGCCTGACGCTCCCGGGCGGCCCGATCTAGCTCAGTGTTGATGAGACCGAGCTTCTGCATAATCGCAGCGATCTCCATATCCACCTTGGGATTCGCGGTGGTCTGCGAGAGGGTATTCAGCTGCTCCATCGACACGGCTTTGCCCTGCAGCAACTGGTCAATAACTAGCCCAGCAGCCGGCGACACAGCGGTACGATCCAGCCCTTCAAGCGCTCCCCGGGCCTCACTATTTCGCAGATCGAACATAGCCTTGTCGAGGTCGACCTTCGGGTTCGCCCGCAGCGCATTCAGCACGGCGATGTTCTGCGTAACCATCAGAATCTTCGCCCGAGCATCCGCATCATCCGCAGTGATCTTCACCTGATTGGTGTTCGGAATCCGCTCAACCGTCGCACCCAGCCGCTCCAGCAGACCCTGCGTCTCCTTGGTAACCGCCGAACTGTCGATCGTCATCGTCTTCTGGGTCGGCATGTCATTCCACTTGGCGGAGATCGCCGCCAATTGCTGGACCGCCTCAGGGGCACCCTTCAGGGCCACCGTCACTTCGACGTCATCAAGACCGAGTTTGTCTGCAGCGGCACGGATCTGCTCACCAGTCAGGCCATACTGCCGCGCCAACTGGGCGAGAGCCTCCTGGTTCTGACGATTCCGCTCCGTCATATCAGCACCCGACGCGGCAGCATCAGTTGTGGCGTCCACAATGTCCACCAGCGATTGCCGGAGCGCAGCACCATTCTTCGTTGCCGTGTCGATGCCCAGCTTCTGACTCAGGAGCGCCGCACCGAACCCCTCAGACTGGTTGATAGCCTCCTTGGTCGAGTCAGCAACCTGACGCATCACGTCGTTGTGACGGGCAATCGCCTCACCCTCAGTGCGGGCGGGGTTCAACGCATCGAGCGCCGACTTCAGCGCCCGTGTCTTCTCCGCCGCGGTCGACGTCTTGTCGCCCAGGACGCGCATTGCCTCGCCGAGTTCGGAGACGCCAGGCGCCACGCGCCCAGCCGCCTCGCGCTGGCGCATGAACTCATCACGGATCTTCGAGAGCTGGCCCGCCGCCATGATGCCGCCCTCGCCAGTGGCGGCAAGTCGGTCACCAAGCAGCTTCCACTGTCCGTCGGAGCCGTACAGAGAGCGGGCGACTTCTTCGTTGGACATCCCGAGATCGCGGATCGCCTTTTCAGCCGCCATGGCTCGCTCGGCGTTCTCATTCAGCACTTCGTTCGAGCCGGATGCCATCTTGAAGAGGCCGCCGACCTCTTTGAGCTGTTCCCACGTCGACTTGTGCTGATCGGCGGCAGTGCTCAGCGTCTTCTGGTACGCCCCAACCTGTTCCGCAGCCTTGGCCCAGGTGTCATCGTTCATGGCACCGCGGGACTCACGGAAAGCGGCACCCATCAGCCTCTGGGACTCCGCAAGCTCCTTCACCGCCTGCGACTGAGCCTTCGCCTTCTGCGTCGCATCGGCGTGAGCCTGCGCGCCCATCATCAGATATGCGGCACCAGCCATGAGCGCGATATTCAAAGGGCCGCCCAATGCCGCAGACAGTCCACCGGCCGCCCCACGTAGTGCGCTGAGTCCGCCGGAAGCGGCCATTCCCGCGTTGGCACCAAGGACGCGGATATGGGCGCCGGCCGTCGAGAGCTGCGGGTTCGCCTGCCGGATGTAGCCAAGCGAGGTCCGATAGGCGTCGGTGAAGTTGCCGATTGCCGGACGCACACCGCCGAACGCCGTTCCGACACGACTGATTCCCGTATGCATCGGGCCGAGCGCCGTCGTGACGCGCCCCAGGATTGCGGGCACGGTTCGGAACGCCAACCACGCCGCGAGCGCTGCGGTGACGTAACCCGGATGCGCCTCCATGAGATCGCCGACAGTCTGAAGCACCGGGGCGAGTCCTTGCAGAATCCCCGACGCCGTCTGGACCGTCGCCAGGAACACCTGCCAGCCGCCGACGCCGAGCGACGCAGACGCTTCCGCGAGTGCCGCCCCAATCGTACGCGCTGCAGGACCGAGTTCCATCAGTGAATCCCACAGCGCCGTAAAGGTTTCGGCCGCTCGATCAAGAGCTCCCGAGCCCTCGAGGGTTGCATACAGACCCTTGAGCTGCGGCACCCACTGGTCGAAGATCTTGGCGTCCGCGGCGAGCGCGAAATCCTTCATCTTCGGGGTGAGATCGTTTACTGCTTCGGTCAGGCCGACAACGCCGCCCTTGGCGCGGAGAAGGAACGGCTCCATGCCCGCAGCCGACAGGCGGCCCATCGCGGTCCGGAAGTTGGCGAGCTTCGCGGGAAGGGTCTCGCCCATCTCCTTCGCGAGGTTGCCGGTGCCCTGGTTGATCGCCGTGACGACCTGGTCGAACGAGATCTTGCCCTCTTCGCCGAGGGTGCGGACCTCGGCAGTCGTCTTGCCGATCGACTTCGCAATGAGGTCATAGATCGGCACGCCGCGCTGGGCCAGCTGCAACGCCTCCGAGCCCATCAACTTGCCCGACGCCTTGATCTGCATCATCACGAGGCCGATGTCCTGCGCCGAGGCGCCAGAGGCCGCAGAGATGTTCACCAACGCCTTCACAGCGTTGTTCATGTCGTCGCCCGCCGCCACGCCAGCACCGCCCAGCATCGCTGCTGCCGCCGCTGCATCAGCCAGCGAAGTCGAGGTGCCGGTGACGATGTCATTCAGATCGGCAAGCTGACGCTTCGTGTCACCGGCCGACAGCCCCATATTGCGGAACTGGATGTCCGCCTTCTCCAGGGTGGTGATCCGGTTGTAGCCTGCCGACAGGGCATCCTGCAGCACCTTCGATGCTGCGCCCGCCGCCTTCGACACGCCAATCCCCAGCGCCGTGCCGAGGGCGGTGGACATCGTGTGACCCATGCGACGCCCAGTGTCACCAGCGCCGCGTTCAGCACCATTGAGCGCGTTACGGATGCCAGGAGCGATACGGCTCGTCTCTGGAACGATGGAAATGTAGGCAACACCTAGCTCCGTGGCCACGCTGCCACCCCCTTTGCTTGCCGCCAGAAATGACGAACACCCCAGAGGCTCATGGCCTTAGGGGTGTTCGTTGAGTCCGTATGTATGCGCTGTTTCTAGGCCTTTCGACCGAGGTACTCGATCGCGCTTCGCAGCACGTTCGGGTCATCCTTCAGTAGGCCCAATCCGCGGTTGCACGATCCGCAGAGGAATCCGCGGACGCACTGCCCGCAGGTTCGCCACTGCTTACTCCGTGGAGGGCAGCAGCTGTGGTCATGGTCGATATGTAGCGCCCCCACGCGCTCGCCGCAGATGTCGCAGCCCCGATTCATCGCGGCCGCGTACTCCTCCGGGGTGATTCCGTACTTCAGATATCGGCGCGCTTCGGGGGATTCTCTACCGCAGGTGCGGCACCACTGAGTGTCGGTGCGCTGAAGCCTCGCCCCGGTGCGCCGCTGTAGGGAGAAGTCCTGCCCGCATAGCCGACATTTCGCCGTCGTTGGGCGACGCCCGTTGTATCGAGAGTCGGTTTGCTGACAGCCCCTCGAGCAGTGCTTACGGCGCCCCGACCCCTTCGGGACACCTGCCCCGCAAACGACGCACACCCATTCCTTCGACCACGTGTCCGGCCGGAGTTCGCCGTGGCGATCAAGCTGAACCCGGTGCGAGTCGCACACCGTCTGCATGCCCCGCGTAGGGCGGTCGCATGTGGGGTGCTCGCAGATGGGCGACATTCGTCGGAGCAGTACGCATGCTGTCCGGGACCTCGGTCGATGGGTGATCCACATGTCGGACATGGACGTCGGGTTCGGGTAGCCTTCACGGCAGCCCCTCCTTGGTGCTTCAAGCGAGTGGGTTAGGCCCCGGCTGGTGTTGGTAGCACCTCCGGGGTCGCTCCATTCTATCTCGGGTCGTCGCACTGACGGCTTATCCT
>NZ_FNLM01000001.1 GCF_900105725.1 Gordonia westfalica | reverse complement strand
CAGACATCGAATGCCGCCTTTCTGACGAAGTCGTGGCCCAACAGCTCCCCTAGGGCAGGCGTGTGATGTGGGCGGTGCGTTCGCGCGCCCGGTGAGAGTTGAAGCCGCAGAGGCATTCAGTGCCGTGGAAGTGGTGCACGCTCTCGACCGCGTATAGCGCCTCAGCGACCGCCTTTTCGTCTGCGTCGCTCATCTCGGCTCCTCCGCAACATCAGCAGCAGACGCCAGGGCGGATGCGAGTTCGCGGCATCCTCAGGCGTATGCGAGGGTCCTCGAAGTAGAGCCGCACCACCGCTTGCTCGGGCGGCCATCACTTCCCCGTCCAGCCACTCGCGCGGTCGTCGTCTTCGCCGCCGGTTCGCCTTGGGTAGTAGGTGGTAGTGCTCAGACAGAGCAGCGATGACGTGGGCAGTGGTAGTGCTCAGACAGAGCAGCGATGACGTGGGCACCATGCTCGGCGTCGTTGATGTAGTAGTCGGGGCCGCAGGTGCAGCACACGCCACCTGCCCACTCGTACGACTGGTGTGCCGCCGCGATCTCGGCGGGTGTGGGTGTCATGGGGTATCTCCCAACTCGTCAGAGGAATAGATGAGGGGTGCGGTGCGGCAGGGCCATTCCTGGTAGCAGCCCGAGCACAGCGTCAGGTGTTCGGGATCGGTACAGTCGTCGCGTTCGGGGCAGCCGTCGAGCCGATGCAGTTCCCGGAGTGGTGCGAGGGCTTCACGGGCACCACGCAGGGCGTACCTTCCCGGGCCGACGAAGTGCGAGACGCCATGCGGTTCACACGCCCTCTGTGCTGCGTCTACGGCGGGATCGGTCATGACTCCCCCGCAGCTTTGCAACTACCCATCGGGCGACATGGCCGACATCTTCGGGATGGACGGTGCCGTGAGGTGTGTCCCGTAGGGCAGCCACAGCGACACCGCGTTCTGGTCCAACACCTCGATGATGGCGTCGCGTACTTGCTCGGCTGTGAACTGTTCGGCCTTCTCCACCACATCGTCTGCGGTGGCCTCAGATTCGAGACGGTCAGCGGATAAGCGATTGACGTCAGCATTGAGGGCGGCACGGTCGTTGCATACCTGGTCGAAGATGAGCCGCTTCCTTCTCAGCGCCACTTCGAGTTCGGCGATGCGTGCCTGCGCCTGCTCCAGGTCTTCGGCCGGCACCAACGTCTGCCCGTTCGACCAATCAACAGGTCCGGGTGGGAAGAAACCCGGTACAGCGGACACACCAAGGATGCGAGTCATGACACACCGCCGCCGTTCAGGCCCAGCCGATCTCGCAGTTCGTCACAGAGAGGACTGCCGTTCAGGTTGTATGTCTGCTCCGTGAGGGCGATGGTGAGTGTGCGAATCTCGTAGGCGATGGCGAACCATGCGGACTGCTCAGCCGTCATGGCCGCGTAGTTATCGGTGAAAGGGTTTCCCGGCAGGTTGCGGGATACGGGGTTGTCCTCGCTCATCAGTAGAGTGCTCCGATCTTGTCGATGTCTCCGTGGCGGTCGAGGATCACCACACGCCACGGGCAGACGAGCATCTGCCGTTCTTGCCCACGCGGGACCACGTCGTAGTTGATGCCACCAACCTTCAACCGCGCCGCGTACTGGGTGTCGATGGCGTTGAGAGCCCCCGACCTACGCCGATAGCCTTCCCCCTGAGCGAGGATCTGACCGTTGCGGGACTTACACCGCCAACGCCACTCGGGATGTCTGGCGACCACGCTCTTGGCATCGAGGTCGACCTGCAAGATCTCGTCCTCGTACACCTCGATGGTGCCGCGATACTCAGACACCTTCTCCGGGATGTTCTCGTAGACGATCACTGGACCTCCACCACCCCACCCACCAGAGCGGCCTGACGCTTGGCAGCGCGCACCGCATTCGACTTCGTGTCATACGTTTTCGGGGAGATGGCGCCGGCGCTGCCGTTGCGGGCGATCTGCGCCCACTGGTAACCCTTCCGGGTTCTCGTCACCACCACACGCACAGCAGTTCTCGCCGACGCCAAGGGCTGCACGACGTAGCCGCCATTGCCACCCGAGCCTCCGCCGACAGCCTGCACCTTGACCACCTCAACCGCCTTGAACGCCTCGCCGTCGAAAGCCTTCTTGTTGTTGCTCATTCGTTGTCTCCTTTGGTTCTCCCCACGCAGGGGATGTGTCGTGTCTTCTCTGCACCTGTTGCGGGGGAACGGAGTACGCAAAGCTCCCCCGGCCTGGCCGCGCACTCAGGGCACGGCCTCTCGATCGCCCCCCACAGGAGGTAGGACTCCGGAACCTCAGCCCACCGCATCGCACACCTCGACCCCGCCGGCATCATCGAGCAACGCCCACCGGCCCGACAGCAGGACAGCCACATCGCTGGACGGCTGCCGGAACTTCGACACCAACCAGCCCTTCGCGTACGCCTGCGCCGGATTGCGGCCGATGAAGTCATGGCAGCCGCGGCACACCAGCAGACAATTCGACAGGGCGTTGATCTGTGGGTCTTTCGATCCGCCCATGCCGCGGTTAGCTCGGTGGTGATAGTCCTGCCCTGTGCCGGTACACCAGTCGGTTTGGACTTCGCAGCGACCCATCGCCCGCACCGCAGCAGCAGCCTTCACATCCGCAGAGAAGCCCGTCATGACGCCGTCTTCCTCTGCTGCCACGCCACCGACGTCAACGCTGCCGGACAACGCCGCCCATGCCGCTCATACCGGCGCTTCATCGACGCCGGCAGCATCCCCACCCGACGCGATGCCTCCTCCGCCCCAACACCCATCGACAGCAGATACTCGAAGTCGGAGAACAGGTCTTCGGCAGTGCGGGGTTTGTCCACCACTTCCGGCTCATAGGTGGGGTCATCGATACGGTCCTCATCCCACGCCAACGGAGGCAACCAACCTTTCGCCTTCGCCCGATGCCGCGCCTTCCGATCAGTTCCGGGAACCATCTGCAACTGCGCGAACAAGGACGTCACATCCCGTGCTCGACGAACCGCAATGTTGCGGGACTGTCCGAGGAACAACTCCGAAGTGCTGCCATTCTCCGGCCAACCCAGACGGCTGATCAGATCCGTCTGCGAATACCCGTTCGCCACCAACGCCTGCAATCGGCGGGTTGTGCCCAGGGCGGGGACGCGGTCCTGTCGCACAAACTCGACACCGGTACGCGGAACAGGGATTTGGAGGATGCGGTCGGCGGTAGCTTGGCGGACCTGTTTGCTCGGACCGTATCCGCGTTGCCCGTACAGCAGATGCTGGATGGTGCTGTGCGGGACGCCGAACTCCTCTTCGAGCCGTTTGTTCCCCACTCCTGCGTCACGCAGCTTGAGGATGTGCTCGCGTACAGGCTGGGCGTCGACCAGGTCGGGAGTCCAACGTCCGTAGGCGCGTTGCCGGCGGTGGTGTTGGGCGTAGTGCATTTCGCACATGCCGCGCGCTTTGACGGGCTTCCCGCATTGGCAGGTCATGCCGCCCCCTGCTTCCACATGGCCTGACGTTCACGCGGAGTCGTACCCCAACCACACCGTGCGGTTCACGGTTGTCCAACGCCCACTGCAAACACACCTCCCGGCGGTCACAGCCGGCGCAGATCCGTTTCGCGTCAGCGGTTTGCGTCACCCCGTAATGGGAGGGAAAGAACGCGTCCGGGTCTGAGGAGGCGCAGGGAGCGCCCTCATGCCAGGCCGGCGGTTTCGGCAGATCAGAAACATTCCGGTTGCGGTTCAACACATTCGCACCGGGGAACGTGTTCGACGACCCCAACGCCTGCTTCTTCTCGTCCAGGGTGTTGGATCTTCTGCCCTGATCCATTCGGGTGGTGGAGGGTTCGATGTGGAAGCCGTTACTCATGGGTGTATCTCCTGAGGATGTCTTGAGCGTCGTGATGGGCCAGGCAATTCGGGCATGGGATGATGTCGCCGGTGCGGTCTCCCCAGCGCATACGGACCATGTGGCCGTAGCCGAGATCGAAACCACACACCCCGCAAATAGGGCGGCTCATGACGCCTCCTCGAAGAGGGATGGTTGGTCGTCAACTGCCGTGATCGACCAGCCATGGACGAACGCGCCAGGGAGTCCGCTGTCGAGCAGTCGGCCCGCGTCATCTGTCCCGTATGCGACGAGGCAGGACGGTGCGCCGCTGTTCGCCGCGGCCTTCGATCCATCGCGGTGGTGGAAGGTGAGCCGCCCTTCGAGGAACAGCACTGCGGTCGCCCGCCGCCACACCTGCGCCTGGAATCCGGCGGTCTCGGTGCGGGCGAAGATCAGTGCGGTGCCGGTGCCGTGGTTGGCGAGCCGGTCGAGCCACCGCCACACATTGGAGTAGGGCGGGTTGCACCACACGCGCCCTTCCCACGGCAGTGTGAGTCCGTCGTCGGGTAGTCGGTAGTGGTGGCGTGCGGTCGTCCAGTTCGCTTCTGCCGGTGCGGCGCACGGGTCGAGGTCGAACGGGCCGAGGGCGTCGAGGACGTGCGGTGGTGTCAGCCACACGTCGTCCCCGGTGGTGGCGCACTGATGCGATCCCATCGCCCGCCCGCTCACGACGCCTCCTGTGCGCCGAGTTCGTCGGCCAGGGTGGTTTGCGCCGCATCATGATCCGGGACAGACATGATCGCCTTCCCCTTCTCCTGCACCTCACGAGTCAGCGGCACCAGCACCGCAATCCCGGCAGTCTTCAGATCGACATTGCGGGTGGTCATCGCCCACTCGGCGAACTCCTTCGTCACCATCCCCGCAGCCGTCACAGCCTCAGCCAGTTCGCGTTGCGCCCGCTGCGCCGGCGTCTGCTGACGGTTCCGGACCTCCTCCGACGACGCCACACCCTTCTTCGTGTCCGCCGCCAACGCTGCGACGATCGCCCTCCCCACGCCGCGGTCTCAGCGTTCTGCATCTCCGAGTCACGGGTGAAAGATGTGGGGCCGGGGATGGGTTCCCACGCGGTACCGATACCGGGACGCTCATCATCCGGCGTGCGGTAGGCGGCGGCGGTGAACGCGAGGAAGCTCTTGCCGCCAACCTCAAGAACTTCGTATCGCACCTGCTGGAGAGAGCCGGTGGGGTGCTGGTTGCGGAACTCAACAATTCGGGTCGCGACATCGACGTAGTCGAGGGGGCCTTTGTAGTCGGGCATCAGAGGTCTGCTCCCGCCCTGGAGGGGATGACCTCGAACCCGTTGCCGTCAGCCTTGATCCAATCCCCGGAAGGGCAGTCACACCATCCACCCGTAGCTGGAGTTGGTGGGGTTTGGGGCGGACGATCATGCCGCCACACCACACGGCGATGTCGAGCATCGTGCGGTAGCGGTCAGACCACGAACCGCTGCTGGGAAGCTGTCTCACAGAGTTCACAGCGCACCACCGAAAGATCCGAGACGGCTGCTGCGTCGGCGGAACTCGCCCTCATCCTGGACCGTGACGTGGTACCGGGTGGTGGCGCGGGATTCCAGAACCTCCCGCAGTGAAGCGGCCTGCGCGAGGGTGGCGTGCACCTGGGCGCGCGCTGCGACCTCCGAGTGCTGGGTGGTCGTGAGGTTGCGGTCGTGCTCGATGAACGCGAGCATCCTCTCCGCTTCGGCGTAGTGCTTCTGCGCCGGGGTGACTTCCGGATTGATCAGGGCGTAGGCGATGCCGTTGGGCGACATCATGCATTCGCACTTGCCGACCCCGCACGCACCCCCCGGATCGGTGCCGTGCGGGTCGATGCCGTGGCCGCACTCCGGGCACAGGACGACATCACGCCCTGTGAGCCGGAACAGTTCGTCCTGGCTAATGTCTTCGGTCATTGTTGTCTCCATGGGTCTTGTTGCCCGTAGGCAGGATTGGGGAACAGTTCTTCCGGCTCGACCGGGTCGTCCGGGAGAACATCTCCAGGTCCGGGTAGGTCGTAGGGGTATTGGGGGCCGCGCCACCGGAACCCGCCGGCAGCATGGGTGCGGTTCGACATGAACCTCACGCCGCCGCCTTCGCTCTCGCCACCAACTCGAACAGCCGCTCAGCCACCAGGCCTGCACGATCAACGGGGGCCTGGGGGTGGTCGGCGTCGGGCCAGGTGACGAACTCGGTGCGTCCGTTCACCCACGCCCAAAACAGGTGGAGGTCTGGGAGGTGTTGCACCCACATGTCGACACCGTCGATCTGGCGGTGCTCCGCGGCACTCATGACGCATCCCCGAAGTCGAGAGCCATCGTCTGATTACTGAGGCGTTTCGCAATCAGCTCGCAGTAACGCTCCTCAAGCTCGACACCGACCGCCTTACGGTTTTCGTTCGCCGCAGCAATCAACGTGGTGCCCGAACCGGCGAACGGGTCGAACACCGTTTCCGAGGCGTTCGTGAACAGGCGCACCCAGTCCTCCACCATTGGCAGCGGTTTCGCCGTCGGGTGACCGGTGTTCTGCACGACGGGGTACGTCCACACGCCAGCCTTGCCACCCCCGTTCCAGGCCGGTTTGGTGTCGGCGCGGTGTAGAAATGAAATCGCTTCCCAGCCTTGCCCGGGACGGTCGGCACTGATCTGCGGCATCGGGTTGGGCTTCACCCAGACACCGATGCGCAGCGAGCGCAACCCGACCGGCGGACCCTGGTCGAAGGCGAAAGCGTGCGCGTAATCAAGCGACGTGACCACCCAACTCGCCGAGACCCGCCCACACTCGGCGAGTACGGCCCGCAGGTCAGCGTCAGAGATCGCCGCGAACGTGACGGCCTTTATGCCATGACCAGCACCCCTGTTCGTCTTTGCCATTCCGTGTGTGCGTTCGGTGTACGGCGGATCCGTGATCACCACATCGACCGACCGATCTGCCATGTCTGCCATGACCTCTCGGCAGTCGCCGTGGTAGAGGGTGACCAGGTCGTCCTGGTAGTAGATGCTCATGGCTGGGCCTCCTGCGCTGCGAGGAACACCAGCACGTGATCGCGGGTGATCCATGGCGACGATTGCGGCTCCACCTTCAACACCCGACGCCCGTAGAAGTCGGTGAGGACCGCGCTACACCCGGCAGCCGAAACCTGCATCGAGGACATGAAGCCGTGCGTGAATGCCTCGGAAGCGAGGTCGGCTTCCACCTCCACGATGTCGCGTGCCGTCCGAAACGCCTGCATGTCAACGACGCTCACGGGTCACCTCCACCGCGCACGGCTCACACACCGTCACGTTCTTCCCCGCCCGCCCATCCGGGAACACCAGGTATTCGCGGACGTAGCCGATCAATGTGCCTACGGGGTAGTCGGTGCGGCATTTGGGGCACCAGCCGGCATAGCGGGCTTCCACTGCACCGCTGCTCACTGGTCGACCCCCTCGTCTTCGATGTCGTAGGAGCGCTGGAGGATTGAAAGCAGCGCGTACTCGACCGACTTCGAGTCCTGCTTGGCTGCGTAGTGCGCTATCTCTGCACGCAGCCAGAGGAGTTGCGCCTCCTTGCGCTGGTAGTACTTGTCGAGCTGGTTCTGGGTGTGTTGTGCGTCGGCGATCTGCTGCTGCACGATCGCGCCATACAGCTCGGACCCGAAGATGGTTTCGGCCCCGCTCACTGGTCGACCTCCTGGGTGGGCATGCAGAACCCGACCACCGTCATCAGCAACAGGACCGCGACGATCACGAACGCCACCAGTTCTTCCGGTCCGAGAGGTGGGAGGATCGCCCACACCCCCAACACAAGACACGCATACGCGGGAACCCAGATCGCGGCCTTCACGACGCCGCCCTCTCACCCGGAGCCGGCTGCGGCAGCGAGTTCCGCCACCGCACACACTCTTCGTGGTCGATAAAGTACTTGCCGCCCCCCTCACGCAAGGTTCGGAACAGGATTCGCCCCTCGACATACTCGCGGCGAAGGGTCTTCTCGGAGACTCCCAGGATTTGGGCGGCCTCCTTCAGGGTGTACTGAAGGGGCTGAAGGTTTCTGTCGTTCATGACGCCTCCAAGGTTCTGGTGGGGATGGGGGTTCGCTTGAGCAGGGTGAGCAGCGCATCGATGTGCTGCCACAGTTGCGGGCGGGTGAGTTCGATGGCGTCGTCCTCACCCGGCGGAAAGATCACGAAGACGGGTTCCCCTGTGGCGGGAATGGTCGTGACGTGATGGGTACCCGTCAAGCCGTCGATGGGGATGGGCGGAACCTCATGCAGCGGAAGATCACTCATGCCGCACCGCCGATGATGCGTTGCAGGACGATCCGCCCCGACGGAGTCAGATCACCGTGGGCCACCAGATCATTGAGGGCAGTGCGCAGCCGACTCGACTTGAGTGCTTCGCGTGCGGCCAACACCATCCAGTACTCCGGCGACTCCTCCGGGTCGAACGGGCGTAGCGGAGACGACTGCTCCCACGCCTTACGCGCAGCCTCCACAGCAGGATCGGTGCTCATGCCGCACCGCCGATACGGTCCAGGTGGGAATCGTCCGGCCCAGGCCACACAATCCGCGACGACCGCTCCACAACCGCTGTCGCACCATACGATTCGATGAGCTTGGCCCTAGACTTCGCGGAGGACAACGACTTGTACTCGCGCTTAGTGGACGGCCAGTGGAAGCGTCGACTCCCGAACTGCGCGATATACCCCGGATCGGGGTCCCACCCCTCGGGTTCCCAGTCAGGGTTGGGGTACCCGAACTCCTCACCGGTGTCGTCGGTGTAGAAGGTCAGTGCCCCTTCGGGATAGCTCGTGATCGCAACTCGGTAGAGGTAGTAGCCGCCGCTGGGCTCACGCCAGTCCGGATCGGCCTCCTGCATTGCTCTGTACACGTCGCGTAGCTCGGCGAGCGTGAGAACCACTTCACCCCGGCCGGACGGGGACTCAACCGACAGGTACGCCAGGTCGAGGCCGCTCACCTCACGAGCGATACTGGACCTCCTGTTTTATCTGCTACTACAGGGACTGGACTGCGTAGTGGCGAGTGACGTGAGTCCGCCGTCCGGCCGGGGTGAAGTGGTTCTCACGCTCGCACCGAGCTGATACGCGACGCTCGTGAGTAGCAGAGCATGTCATGCAGTGAGTGCCGCCCGAGTTACGCGCGGACTGGCGTGAGCCCAGCGGCGGCTACTACCTCTACCGAGTTGCGATCACGAGCTATCCCGAAGGGGCACTGACCTTCTACACCGACGACACCGGTGAGGAGTTCGGGTACCCCAACCCTGACTGGGAACCCGAGGGGTGGGACCCCGATCCGGGGTATATCGCGCAGTTCGGGAGTCGACGCTTCCACTGGCCGTCCACTAAGCGCGAGTACAAGTCGTTGTCCTCCGCGAAGTCTAGGGCCAAGCTCATCGAATCGTATGGTGCGACAGCGGTTGTGGAGCGGTCGTCGCGGATTGTGTGGCCTGGGCCGGACGATTCCCACCTGGACCGTATCGGCGGTGCGGCATGAGCACCGATCCTGCTGTGGAGGCTGCGCGTAAGGCGTGGGAGCAGTCGTCTCCGCTACGCCCGTTCGACCCGGAGGAGTCGCCGGAGTACTGGATGGTGTTGGCCGCACGCGAAGCACTCAAGTCGAGTCGGCTGCGCACTGCCCTCAATGATCTGGTGGCCCACGGTGATCTGACTCCGTCGGGGCGGATCGTCCTGCAACGCATCATCGGCGGTGCGGCATGAGTGATCTTCCGCTGCATGAGGTTCCGCCCATCCCCATCGACGGCTTGACGGGTACCCATCACGTCACGACCATTCCCGCCACAGGGGAACCCGTCTTCGTGATCTTTCCGCCGGGTGAGGACGACGCCATCGAACTCACCCGCCCGCAACTGTGGCAGCACATCGATGCGCTGCTCACCCTGCTCAAGCGAACCCCATCCCCACCAGAACCTTGGAGGCGTCATGAACGACAGAAACCTTCAGCCCCTTCAGTACACCCTGAAGGAGGCCGCCCAAATCCTGGGAGTCTCCGAGAAGACCCTTCGCCGCGAGTATGTCGAGGGGCGAATCCTGTTCCGAACCTTGCGTGAGGGGGCGGCAAGTACTTTATCGACCACGAAGAGTGTGTGCGGTGGCGGAACTCGCTGCCGCAGCCGGCTCCGGGTGAGAGGGCGGCGTCGTGAAGGCCGCGATCTGGGTTCCCGCGTATGCGTGTCTTGTGTTGGGGTGTGGGCGATCCTCCCACCTCTCGGACCGGAAGAACTGGTGGCGTTCGTGATCGTCGCGGTCCTGTTGCTGATGACGGTGGTCGGGTTCTGCATGCCCACCCAGGAGGTCGACCAGTGAGCGGGGCCGAAACCATCTTCGGGTCCGAGCTGTATGGCGCGATCGTGCAGCAGCAGATCGCCGACGCACAACACACCCAGAACCAGCTCGACAAGTACTACCAGCGCAAGGAGGCGCAACTCCTCTGGCTGCGTGCAGAGATAGCGCACTACGCAGCCAAGCAGGACTCGAAGTCGGTCGAGTACGCGCTGCTTTCAATCCTCCAGCGCTCCTACGACATCGAAGACGAGGGGGTCGACCAGTGAGCAGCGGTGCAGTGGAAGCCCGCTATGCCGGCTGGTGCCCAAATGCCGCACCGACTACCCCGTAGGCACATTGATCGGCTACGTCCGCGAATACCTGGTGTTCCCGGATGGGCGGGCGGGGAAGAACGTGACGGTGTGTGAGCCGTGCGCGGTGGAGGTGACCCGTGAGCGTCGTTGACATGCAGGCGTTTCGGACGGCACGCGACATCGTGGAGGTGGAAGCCGACCTCGCTTCCGAGGCATTCACGCACGGCTTCATGTCCTCGATGCAGGTTTCGGCTGCCGGGTGTAGCGCGGTCCTCACCGACTTCTACGGGCGTCGGGTGTTGAAGGTGGAGCCGCAATCGTCGCCATGGATCACCCGCGATCACGTGCTGGTGTTCCTCGCAGCGCAGGAGGCCCAGCCATGAGCATCTACTACCAGGACGACCTGGTCACCCTCTACCACGGCGACTGCCGAGAGGTCATGGCAGACATGGCAGATCGGTCGGTCGATGTGGTGATCACGGATCCGCCGTACACCGAACGCACACACGGAATGGCAAAGACGAACAGGGGTGCTGGTCATGGCATAAAGGCCGTCACGTTCGCGGCGATCTCTGACGCTGACCTGCGGGCCGTACTCGCCGAGTGTGGGCGGGTCTCGGCGAGTTGGGTGGTCACGTCGCTTGATTACGCGCACGCTTTCGCCTTCGACCAGGGTCCGCCGGTCGGGTTGCGCTCGCTGCGCATCGGTGTCTGGGTGAAGCCCAACCCGATGCCGCAGATCAGTGCCGACCGTCCCGGGCAAGGCTGGGAAGCGATTTCATTTCTACACCGCGCCGACACCAAACCGGCCTGGAACGGGGGTGGCAAGGCTGGCGTGTGGACGTACCCCGTCGTGCAGAACACCGGTCACCCGACGGCGAAACCGCTGCCAATGGTGGAGGACTGGGTGCGCCTGTTCACGAACGCCTCGGAAACGGTGTTCGACCCGTTCGCCGGTTCGGGCACCACGTTGATTGCTGCGGCGAACGAAAACCGTAAGGCGGTCGGTGTCGAGCTTGAGGAGCGTTACTGCGAGCTGATTGCGAAACGCCTCAGTAATCAGACGATGGCTCTCGACTTCGGGGATGCGTCATGAGTGCCGCGGAGCACCGCCAGATCGACGGTGTCGACATGTGGGTGCAACACCTCCCAGACCTCCACCTGTTTTGGGCGTGGGTGAACGGACGCACCGAGTTCGTCACCTGGCCCGACGCCGACCACCCCCAGGCCCCCGTTGATCGTGCAGGCCTGGTGGCTGAGCGGCTGTTCGAGTTGGTGGCGAGAGCGAAGGCGGCGGCGTGAGGTTCATGTCGAACCGCACCCATGCTGCCGGCGGGTTCCGGTGGCGCGGCCCCCAATACCCCTACGACCTACCCGGACCTGGAGATGTTCTCCCGGACGACCCGGTCGAGCCGGAAGAACTGTTCCCCAATCCTGCCTACGGGCAACAAGACCCATGGAGACAACAATGACCGAAGACATTAGCCAGGACGAACTGTTCCGGCTCACAGGGCGTGATGTCGTCCTGTGCCCGGAGTGCGGCCACGGCATCGACCCGCACGGCACCGATCCGGGGGGTGCGTGCGGGGTCGGCAAGTGCGAATGCATGATGTCGCCCAACGGCATCGCCTACGCCCTGATCAATCCGGAAGTCACCCCGGCGCAGAAGCACTACGCCGAAGCGGAGAGGATGCTCGCGTTCATCGAGCACGACCGCAACCTCACGACCACCCAGCACTCGGAGGTCGCAGCGCGCGCCCAGGTGCACGCCACCCTCGCGCAGGCCGCTTCACTGCGGGAGGTTCTGGAATCCCGCGCCACCACCCGGTACCACGTCACGGTCCAGGATGAGGGCGAGTTCCGCCGACGCAGCAGCCGTCTCGGATCTTTCGGTGGTGCGCTGTGAACTCTGTGAGACAGCTTCCCAGCAGCGGTTCGTGGTCTGACCGCTACCGCACGATGCTCGACATCGCCGTGTGGTGTGGCGGCATGATCGTCCGCCCCAAACCCCACCAACTCCAGCTACGGGTGGATGGTGTGACTGCCCTTCCGGGGGATTGGATCAAGGCTGACGGCAACGGGTTCGAGGTCATCCCCTCCAGGGCGGGAGCAGACCTCTGATGCCCGACTACAAAGGCCCCCTCGACTACGTCGATGTCGCGACCCGAATTGTTGAGTTCCGCAACCAGCACCCCACCGGCTCTCTCCAGCAGGTGCGATACGAAGTTCTTGAGGTTGGCGGCAAGAGCTTCCTCGCGTTCACCGCCGCCGCCTACCGCACGCCGGATGATGAGCGTCCCGGTATCGGTACCGCGTGGGAACCCATCCCCGGCCCCACATCTTTCACCCGTGACTCGGAGATGCAGAACGCTGAGACCGCGGCGTGGGGGAGGGCGATCGTCGCAGCGTTGGCGGCGGACACGAAGAAGGGTGTGGCGTCGTCGGAGGAGGTCCGGAACCGTCAGCAGACGCCGGCGCAGCGGGCGCAACGCGAACTGGCTGAGGCTGTGACGGCTGCGGGGATGGTGACGAAGGAGTTCGCCGAGTGGGCGATGACCACCCGCAATGTCGATCTGAAGACTGCCGGGATTGCGGTGCTGGTGCCGCTGACTCGTGAGGTGCAGGAGAAGGGGAAGGCGATCATGTCTGTCCCGGATCATGATGCGGCGCAAACCACCCTGGCCGACGAACTCGGCGCACAGGAGGCGTCGTGAGCGGGCGGGCGATGGGATCGCATCAGTGCGCCACCACCGGGGACGACGTGTGGCTGACACCACCGCACGTCCTCGACGCCCTCGGCCCGTTCGACCTCGACCCGTGCGCCGCACCGGCAGAAGCGAACTGGACGACCGCACGCCACCACTACCGACTACCCGACGACGGACTCACACTGCCGTGGGAAGGGCGCGTGTGGTGCAACCCGCCCTACTCCAATGTGTGGCGGTGGCTCGACCGGCTCGCCAACCACGGCACCGGCACCGCACTGATCTTCGCCCGCACCGAGACCGCCGGATTCCAGGCGCAGGTGTGGCGGCGGGCGACCGCAGTGCTGTTCCTCGAAGGGCGGCTCACCTTCCACCACCGCGATGGATCGAAGGCCGCGGCGAACAGCGGCGCACCGTCCTGCCTCGTCGCATACGGGACAGATGACGCGGGCCGACTGCTCGACAGCGGACTCCCTGGCGCGTTCGTCCATGGCTGGTCGATCACGGCAGTTGACGACCAACCATCCCTCTTCGAGGAGGCGTCATGAGCCGCCCTATTTGCGGGGTGTGTGGTTTCGATCTCGGCTACGGCCACATGGTCCGTATGCGCTGGGGAGACCGCACCGGCGACATCATCCCATGCCCGAATTGCCTGGCCCATCACGACGCTCAAGACATCCTCAGGAGATACACCCATGAGTAACGGCTTCCACATCGAACCCTCCACCACCCGAATGGATCAGGGCAGAAGATCCAACACCCTGGACGAGAAGAAGCAGGCGTTGGGGTCGTCGAACACGTTCCCCGGTGCGAATGTGTTGAACCGCAACCGGAATGTTTCTGATCTGCCGAAACCGCCGGCCTGGCATGAGGGCGCTCCCTGCGCCTCCTCAGACCCGGACGCGTTCTTTCCCTCCCATTACGGGGTGACGCAAACCGCTGACGCGAAACGGATCTGCGCCGGCTGTGACCGCCGGGAGGTGTGTTTGCAGTGGGCGTTGGACAACCGTGAACCGCACGGTGTGGTTGGGGTACGACTCCGCGTGAACGTCAGGCCATGTGGAAGCAGGGGGCGGCATGACCTGCCAATGCGGGAAGCCCGTCAAAGCGCGCGGCATGTGCGAAATGCACTACGCCCAACACCACCGCCGGCAACGCGCCTACGGACGTTGGACTCCCGACCTGGTCGACGCCCAGCCTGTACGCGAGCACATCCTCAAGCTGCGTGACGCAGGAGTGGGGAACAAACGGCTCGAAGAGGAGTTCGGCGTCCCGCACAGCACCATCCAGCATCTGCTGTACGGGCAACGCGGATACGGTCCGAGCAAACAGGTCCGCCAAGCTACCGCCGACCGCATCCTCCAAATCCCTGTTCCGCGTACCGGTGTCGAGTTTGTGCGACAGGACCGCGTCCCCGCCCTGGGCACAACCCGCCGATTGCAGGCGTTGGTGGCGAACGGGTATTCGCAGACGGATCTGATCAGCCGTCTGGGTTGGCCGGAGAATGGCAGCACTTCGGAGTTGTTCCTCGGACAGTCCCGCAACATTGCGGTTCGTCGAGCACGGGATGTGACGTCCTTGTTCGCGCAGTTGCAGATGGTTCCCGGAACTGATCGGAAGGCGCGGCATCGGGCGAAGGCGAAAGGTTGGTTGCCTCCGTTGGCGTGGGATGAGGACCGTATCGATGACCCCACCTATGAGCCGGAAGTGGTGGACAAACCCCGCACTGCCGAAGACCTGTTCTCCGACTTCGAGTATCTGCTGTCGATGGGTGTTGGGGCGGAGGAGGCATCGCGTCGGGTGGGGATGCTGCCGGCGTCGATGAAGCGCCGGTATGAGCGGCATGGGCGGCGTTGTCCGGCAGCGTTGACGTCGGTGGCGTGGCAGCAGAGGAAGACGGCGTCATGACGGGCTTCTCTGCGGATGTGAAGGCTGCTGCTGCGGTGCGGGCGATGGGTCGCTGCGAAGTCCAAACCGACTGGTGTACCGGCACAGGGCAGGACTATCACCACCGAGCTAACCGCGGCATGGGCGGATCGAAAGACCCACAGATCAACGCCCTGTCGAATTGTCTGCTGGTGTGCCGCGGCTGCCATGACTTCATCGGCCGCAATCCGGCGCAGGCGTACGCGAAGGGCTGGTTGGTGTCGAAGTTCCGGCAGCCGTCCAGCGATGTGGCTGTCCTGCTGTCGGGCCGGTGGGCGTTGCTCGATGATGCCGGCGGGGTCGAGGTGTGCGATGCGGTGGGCTGAGGTTCCGGAGTCCTACCTCCTGTGGGGGGCGATCGAGAGGCCGTGCCCTGAGTGCGCGGCCAGGCCGGGGGAGCTTTGCGTACTCCGTTCCCCCGCAACAGGTGCAGAGAAGACACGACACATCCCCTGCGTGGGGAGAACCAAAGGAGACAACGAATGAGCAACAACAAGAAGGCTTTCGACGGCGAGGCGTTCAAGGCGGTTGAGGTGGTCAAGGTGCAGGCTGTCGGCGGAGGCTCGGGTGGCAATGGCGGCTACGTCGTGCAGCCCTTGGCGTCGGCGAGAACTGCTGTGCGTGTGGTGGTGACGAGAACCCGGAAGGGTTACCAGTGGGCGCAGATCGCCCGCAACGGCAGCGCCGGCGCCATCTCCCCGAAAACGTATGACACGAAGTCGAATGCGGTGCGCGCTGCCAAGCGTCAGGCCGCTCTGGTGGGTGGGGTGGTGGAGGTCCAGTGATCGTCTACGAGAACATCCCGGAGAAGGTGTCTGAGTATCGCGGCACCATCGAGGTGTACGAGGACGAGATCTTGCAGGTCGACCTCGATGCCAAGAGCGTGGTCGCCAGACATCCCGAGTGGCGTTGGCGGTGTAAGTCCCGCAACGGTCAGATCCTCGCTCAGGGGAAGGCTATCGGCGTAGGTCGGGGGCTCTCAACGCCATCGACACCCAGTACGCGGCGCGGTTGAAGGTTGGTGGCATCAACTACGACGTGGTCCCGCGTGGGCAAGAACGGCAGATGCTCGTCTGCCCGTGGCGTGTGGTGATCCTCGACCGCCACGGAGACATCGACAAGATCGGAGCACTCTACTGATGAGCGAGGACAACCCCGTATCCCGCAACCTGCCGGGAAACCCTTTCACCGATAACTACGCGGCCATGACGGCTGAGCAGTCCGCATGGTTCGCCATCGCCTACGAGATTCGCACACTCACCATCGCCCTCACGGAGCAGACATACAACCTGAACGGCAGTCCTCTCTGTGACGAACTGCGAGATCGGCTGGGCCTGAACGGCGGCGGTGTGTCATGACTCGCATCCTTGGTGTGTCCGCTGTACCGGGTTTCTTCCCACCCGGACCTGTTGATTGGTCGAACGGGCAGACGTTGGTGCCGGCCGAAGACCTGGAGCAGGCGCAGGCACGCATCGCCGAACTCGAAGTGGCGCTGAGAAGGAAGCGGCTCATCTTCGACCAGGTATGCAACGACCGTGCCGCCCTCAATGCTGACGTCAATCGCTTATCCGCTGACCGTCTCGAATCTGAGGCCACCGCAGACGATGTGGTGGAGAAGGCCGAACAGTTCACAGCCGAGCAAGTACGCGACGCCATCATCGAGGTGTTGGACCAGAACGCGGTGTCGCTGTGGCTGCCCTACGGGGACACACCTCACGGCACCGTCCATCCCGAAGATGTCGGCCATGTCGCCCGATGGGTAGTTGCAAAGCTGCGGGGGGAGTCATGACCGATCCCGCCGTAGACGCAGCACAGAGGGCGTGTGAACCGCATGGCGTCTCGCACTTCGTCGGCCCGGGAAGGTACGCCCTGCGTGGTGCCCGTGAAGCCCTCGCACCACTCCGGGAACTGCATCGGCTCGACGGCTGCCCCGAACGCGACGACTGTACCGATCCCGAACACCTGACGCTGTGCTCGGGCTGCTACCAGGAATGGCCCTGCCGCACCGCACCCCTCATCTATTCCTCTGACGAGTTGGGAGATACCCCATGACACCCACACCCGCCGAGATCGCGGCGGCACACCAGTCGTACGAGTGGGCAGGTGGCGTGTGCTGCACCTGCGGCCCCGACTACTACATCAACGACGCCGAGCATGGTGCCCACGTCATCGCTGCTCTGTCTGAGCACTACCACTGCCCACGTCATCGCTGCTCTGTCTGAGCACTACCACCTACTACCCAAGGCGGAACCGGGCGGCGAAGACGACGACCGCGCCGAGTGGCTGGACGGGGAAGTGATGGCCGCCCGAGGCAAGCGGGTGGTGCGGCTCTACTTCGAGGACCCTCGCAATACGCCTGAGGATGCCCGCGAACTCGCATCCGCCCTGGCGTCTGCTGCTGATGTTGCGGAGGAGCCGAGATGAGCGACGCAGACGAAAAGGCGGTCGCTGAGGCGCTATACGCGGTCGAGAGCGTGCACCACTTCCACGGCACTGAATGCCTCTGCGGCTTCAACTCTCACCGGGCGCGCGAACGCACCGCCCACATCACACGCCTGGCCCTAGGGGAGCTGTTGGGCCACGACTTCGTCAGAAAGGCGGCATTCGATGTCTGACATCGGTTTCGGTCCTGTTGGTGATCCCCCGATCATCCACGGCGGCAACAGCTATGTGACCCGTGATGGGTATGGGCGTCCGACGTATCTGGTGGACCGGCGACTCCTGGAGAAGGCGGAGGCACGCATCGCCGAACTCGAAGACCAGCTGCGTCCTATGTCGCCACTGAGACAGCAAGCCGACACCTACCTGCGGATACTGCGCCACCCTGAAATCTACCGCCACCTACGCGCGGGAGCGGGGTCGTGGTCCGACCAGATCGACGCGCGTATCACCACTGTCGCTGCTGATCGGGATCACTGGGCCGCGTGCCGCGCCAGATCCGATCAGCAGCGACAGTGTGATACGCGCGTCGATCTGGTCGGACCACGACCCGCTCCCGCGCGTAGGTGGCGGTAGATTTCAGGTGGCGCAGTATCCGCAGGTAGGTGTCGGCTTGCTGTCTCAGTGGCGACATAGGACGCAGCTGGTCTTCGAGTTCGGCGATGCGTGCCTCCGCCTTCTCCAGGAGTCGCCGGTCCACCAGATACGTCGGACGCCCATACCCATCACGGGTCACATAGCTGTTGCCGCCGTGGATGATCGGGGGATCACCAACAGGACCGAAACCGATGTCAGACATCGAATGCCGCCTTTCTGACGAAGTCGTGGCCCAACAGCTCCCCTAGGGCCAGGCGTGTGATGTGGGCGGTGCGTTCGCGCGCCCGGTGAGAGTTGAAGCCGCAGAGGCATTCAGTGCCGTGGAAGTGGTGCACGCTCTCGACCGCGTATAGCGCCTCAGCGACCGCCTTTTCGTCTGCGTCGCTCATCTCGGCTCCTCCGCAACATCAGCAGCAGACGCCAGGGCGGATGCGAGTTCGCGGGCATCCTCAGGCGTATTGCGAGGGTCCTCGAAGTAGAGCCGCACCACCCGCTTGCCTCGGGCGGCCATCACTTCCCCGTCCAGCCACTCGGCGCGGTCGTCGTCTTCGCCGCCCGGTTCCGCCTTGGGTAGTAGGTGGTAGTGCTCAGACAGAGCAGCGATGACGTGGGCAGTGGTAGTGCTCAGACAGAGCAGCGATGACGTGGGCACCATGCTCGGCGTCGTTGATGTAGTAGTCGGGGCCGCAGGTGCAGCACACGCCACCTGCCCACTCGTACGACTGGTGTGCCGCCGCGATCTCGGCGGGTGTGGGTGTCATGGGGTATCTCCCAACTCGTCAGAGGAATAGATGAGGGGTGCGGTGCGGCAGGGCCATTCCTGGTAGCAGCCCGAGCACAGCGTCAGGTGTTCGGGATCGGTACAGTCGTCGCGTTCGGGGCAGCCGTCGAGCCGATGCAGTTCCCGGAGTGGTGCGAGGGCTTCACGGGCACCACGCAGGGCGTACCTTCCCGGGCCGACGAAGTGCGAGACGCCATGCGGTTCACACGCCCTCTGTGCTGCGTCTACGGCGGGATCGGTCATGACTCCCCCCGCAGCTTTGCAACTACCCATCGGGCGACATGGCCGACATCTTCGGGATGGACGGTGCCGTGAGGTGTGTCCCCGTAGGGCAGCCACAGCGACACCGCGTTCTGGTCCAACACCTCGATGATGGCGTCGCGTACTTGCTCGGCTGTGAACTGTTCGGCCTTCTCCACCACATCGTCTGCGGTGGCCTCAGATTCGAGACGGTCAGCGGATAAGCGATTGACGTCAGCATTGAGGGCGGCACGGTCGTTGCATACCTGGTCGAAGATGAGCCGCTTCCTTCTCAGCGCCACTTCGAGTTCGGCGATGCGTGCCTGCGCCTGCTCCAGGTCTTCGGCCGGCACCAACGTCTGCCCGTTCGACCAATCAACAGGTCCGGGTGGGAAGAAACCCGGTACAGCGGACACACCAAGGATGCGAGTCATGACACACCGCCGCCGTTCAGGCCCAGCCGATCTCGCAGTTCGTCACAGAGAGGACTGCCGTTCAGGTTGTATGTCTGCTCCGTGAGGGCGATGGTGAGTGTGCGAATCTCGTAGGCGATGGCGAACCATGCGGACTGCTCAGCCGTCATGGCCGCGTAGTTATCGGTGAAAGGGTTTCCCGGCAGGTTGCGGGATACGGGGTTGTCCTCGCTCATCAGTAGAGTGCTCCGATCTTGTCGATGTCTCCGTGGCGGTCGAGGATCACCACACGCCACGGGCAGACGAGCATCTGCCGTTCTTGCCCACGCGGGACCACGTCGTAGTTGATGCCACCAACCTTCAACCGCGCCGCGTACTGGGTGTCGATGGCGTTGAGAGCCCCCGACCTACGCCGATAGCCTTCCCCCTGAGCGAGGATCTGACCGTTGCGGGACTTACACCGCCAACGCCACTCGGGATGTCTGGCGACCACGCTCTTGGCATCGAGGTCGACCTGCAAGATCTCGTCCTCGTACACCTCGATGGTGCCGCGATACTCAGACACCTTCTCCGGGATGTTCTCGTAGACGATCACTGGACCTCCACCACCCCACCCACCAGAGCGGCCTGACGCTTGGCAGCGCGCACCGCATTCGACTTCGTGTCATACGTTTTCGGGGAGATGGCGCCGGCGCTGCCGTTGCGGGCGATCTGCGCCCACTGGTAACCCTTCCGGGTTCTCGTCACCACCACACGCACAGCAGTTCTCGCCGACGCCAAGGGCTGCACGACGTAGCCGCCATTGCCACCCGAGCCTCCGCCGACAGCCTGCACCTTGACCACCTCAACCGCCTTGAACGCCTCGCCGTCGAAAGCCTTCTTGTTGTTGCTCATTCGTTGTCTCCTTTGGTTCTCCCCACGCAGGGGATGTGTCGTGTCTTCTCTGCACCTGTTGCGGGGGAACGGAGTACGCAAAGCTCCCCCGGCCTGGCCGCGCACTCAGGGCACGGCCTCTCGATCGCCCCCACAGGAGGTAGGACTCCGGAACCTCAGCCCACCGCATCGCACACCTCGACCCGCCGGCATCATCGAGCAACGCCCACCGGCCCGACAGCAGGACAGCCACATCGCTGGACGGCTGCCGGAACTTCGACACCAACCAGCCCTTCGCGTACGCCTGCGCCGGATTGCGGCCGATGAAGTCATGGCAGCCGCGGCACACCAGCAGACAATTCGACAGGGCGTTGATCTGTGGGTCTTTCGATCCGCCCATGCCGCGGTTAGCTCGGTGGTGATAGTCCTGCCCTGTGCCGGTACACCAGTCGGTTTGGACTTCGCAGCGACCCATCGCCCGCACCGCAGCAGCAGCCTTCACATCCGCAGAGAAGCCCGTCATGACGCCGTCTTCCTCTGCTGCCACGCCACCGACGTCAACGCTGCCGGACAACGCCGCCCATGCCGCTCATACCGGCGCTTCATCGACGCCGGCAGCATCCCCACCCGACGCGATGCCTCCTCCGCCCCAACACCCATCGACAGCAGATACTCGAAGTCGGAGAACAGGTCTTCGGCAGTGCGGGGTTTGTCCACCACTTCCGGCTCATAGGTGGGGTCATCGATACGGTCCTCATCCCACGCCAACGGAGGCAACCAACCTTTCGCCTTCGCCCGATGCCGCGCCTTCCGATCAGTTCCGGGAACCATCTGCAACTGCGCGAACAAGGACGTCACATCCCGTGCTCGACGAACCGCAATGTTGCGGGACTGTCCGAGGAACAACTCCGAAGTGCTGCCATTCTCCGGCCAACCCAGACGGCTGATCAGATCCGTCTGCGAATACCCGTTCGCCACCAACGCCTGCAATCGGCGGGTTGTGCCCAGGGCGGGGACGCGGTCCTGTCGCACAAACTCGACACCGGTACGCGGAACAGGGATTTGGAGGATGCGGTCGGCGGTAGCTTGGCGGACCTGTTTGCTCGGACCGTATCCGCGTTGCCCGTACAGCAGATGCTGGATGGTGCTGTGCGGGACGCCGAACTCCTCTTCGAGCCGTTTGTTCCCCACTCCTGCGTCACGCAGCTTGAGGATGTGCTCGCGTACAGGCTGGGCGTCGACCAGGTCGGGAGTCCAACGTCCGTAGGCGCGTTGCCGGCGGTGGTGTTGGGCGTAGTGCATTTCGCACATGCCGCGCGCTTTGACGGGCTTCCCGCATTGGCAGGTCATGCCGCCCCCTGCTTCCACATGGCCTGACGTTCACGCGGAGTCGTACCCCCAACCACACCGTGCGGTTCACGGTTGTCCAACGCCCACTGCAAACACACCTCCCGGCGGTCACAGCCGGCGCAGATCCGTTTCGCGTCAGCGGTTTGCGTCACCCCGTAATGGGAGGGAAAGAACGCGTCCGGGTCTGAGGAGGCGCAGGGAGCGCCCTCATGCCAGGCCGGCGGTTTCGGCAGATCAGAAACATTCCGGTTGCGGTTCAACACATTCGCACCGGGGAACGTGTTCGACGACCCCAACGCCTGCTTCTTCTCGTCCAGGGTGTTGGATCTTCTGCCCTGATCCATTCGGGTGGTGGAGGGTTCGATGTGGAAGCCGTTACTCATGGGTGTATCTCCTGAGGATGTCTTGAGCGTCGTGATGGGCCAGGCAATTCGGGCATGGGATGATGTCGCCGGTGCGGTCTCCCAGCGCATACGGACCATGTGGCCGTAGCCGAGATCGAAACCACACACCCGCAAATAGGGCGGCTCATGACGCCTCCTCGAAGAGGGATGGTTGGTCGTCAACTGCCGTGATCGACCAGCCATGGACGAACGCGCCAGGGAGTCCGCTGTCGAGCAGTCGGCCCGCGTCATCTGTCCCGTATGCGACGAGGCAGGACGGTGCGCCGCTGTTCGCCGCGGCCTTCGATCCATCGCGGTGGTGGAAGGTGAGCCGCCCTTCGAGGAACAGCACTGCGGTCGCCCGCCGCCACACCTGCGCCTGGAATCCGGCGGTCTCGGTGCGGGCGAAGATCAGTGCGGTGCCGGTGCCGTGGTTGGCGAGCCGGTCGAGCCACCGCCACACATTGGAGTAGGGCGGGTTGCACCACACGCGCCCTTCCCACGGCAGTGTGAGTCCGTCGTCGGGTAGTCGGTAGTGGTGGCGTGCGGTCGTCCAGTTCGCTTCTGCCGGTGCGGCGCACGGGTCGAGGTCGAACGGGCCGAGGGCGTCGAGGACGTGCGGTGGTGTCAGCCACACGTCGTCCCCGGTGGTGGCGCACTGATGCGATCCCATCGCCCGCCCGCTCACGACGCCTCCTGTGCGCCGAGTTCGTCGGCCAGGGTGGTTTGCGCCGCATCATGATCCGGGACAGACATGATCGCCTTCCCTTCTCCTGCACCTCACGAGTCAGCGGCACCAGCACCGCAATCCCGGCAGTCTTCAGATCGACATTGCGGGTGGTCATCGCCCACTCGGCGAACTCCTTCGTCACCATCCCCGCAGCCGTCACAGCCTCAGCCAGTTCGCGTTGCGCCCGCTGCGCCGGCGTCTGCTGACGGTTCCGGACCTCCTCCGACGACGCCACACCCTTCTTCGTGTCCGCCGCCAACGCTGCGACGATCGCCCTCCCCACGCCGCGGTCTCAGCGTTCTGCATCTCCGAGTCACGGGTGAAAGATGTGGGGCCGGGGATGGGTTCCCACGCGGTACCGATACCGGGACGCTCATCATCCGGCGTGCGGTAGGCGGCGGCGGTGAACGCGAGGAAGCTCTTGCCGCCAACCTCAAGAACTTCGTATCGCACCTGCTGGAGAGAGCCGGTGGGTGCTGGTTGCGGAACTCAACAATTCGGGTCGCGACATCGACGTAGTCGAGGGGCCTTTGTAGTCGGCATCAGAGTCTGCTCCCGCCTGGAGGGATGACCTCGAACCGTTGCCGTCAGCCTTGATCCAATCCCCGGAAGGCAGTCACACCATCCACCCGTAGCTGAAGTTGTGGGTGTTTGGGGCGGACGATTCATGCCGCCACACCACACGGCGATGTCGAGCATCGTGCTGGTAGCGGTCAGACCACGAACCGCTTGCTGGGAAAGCTGTCTCACAGAGTTCACAGCGCACCACCGAAAGATCCGAGACGGCTGCTGCGTCGGCGGAACTCGCCCTCATCCTGGACCGTGACGTGGTACCGGGTGGTGGCGCGGGATTCCAGAACCTCCCGCAGTGAAGCGGCCTGCGCGAGGGTGGCGTGCACCTGGGCGCGCGCTGCGACCTCCGAGTGCTGGGTGGTCGTGAGGTTGCGGTCGTGCTCGATGAACGCGAGCATCCTCTCCGCTTCGGCGTAGTGCTTCTGCGCCGGGGGTGACTTCCGGATTGATCAGGGCGTAGGCGATGCCGTTGGGCGACATCATGCATTCGCACTTGCCGACCCCGCACGCACCCCCCGGATCGGTGCCGTGCGGGTCGATGCCGTGGCCGCACTCCGGGCACAGGACGACATCACGCCCTGTGAGCCGGAACAGTTCGTCCTGGCTAATGTCTTCGGTCATTGTTGTCTCCATGGGTCTTGTTG